>JAOBJT010000007.1 GCA_025728345.1 Candidatus Lightella neohaematopini
TAAAACAACTTAGGTGTTATAAGGTTAAATTCTCACGGGCAATTAGTATCAGTTAGCTAAATATTTCACAATACTTACACACCTGACCTATCAACGTTATAGTCTTTAACGGCCCTTCAGGAGGATTTTCCTCTGGGAAGACTAATCTTAAGGAAAGCTTCCCGCTTAGATGCTTTCAGCAGTTATCTTATCCGTACTTAGCTACCGGGCAATACCATTGGTATGATAACCCGAACACCATAGGTACGTCCACTCCGGTCCTCTCGTACTAGGAGTAGCTCCTCTCAATCTTCCAACGCCCACGGCAGATAGGGACCGAACTGTCTCACGACGTTCTAAACCCAGCTCGCGTACCACTTTAAATGGCGAACAGCCATACCCTTGGGACCTACTACAGCCCCAGGATGTGATGAGCCGACATCGAGGTGCCAAACACCGCCGTCGATATGAACTCTTGGGCGATATCAGCCTGTTATCCCCGGAGTACCTTTTATTCGTTGAGCGATGGCCTTTCCATACAGAACCACCGGATCACTAAGACCTGCTTTCACATCTGCTCGAATTGTCATTCTCGCAGTTAAGTTAGCTTATGCCTTTGTACTAAACTTACGATATCCGACCGTAATTAGCTAACCTTTGTACTCCTCCGTTACTTTTTAGGAGGAGACCGCCCCAGTCAAACTACCCACCAGACACTGTCTTTAATCCGGATTACGGATTTAAGTTAGAATATCAAATACTAAAGGGTGGTATTTCAACGTTGACTCCATACTAACTAGCGTTAATACTTCATAGTCTCCCACCTATTCTACACATTAGTAATCAATATTCAATATCAAGTTATAGTAAAGGTTCACGGGGTCTTTCCGTCTTGCCGCGGGTACGCCGCATCTTCACGGCGATTTCAATTTCACTGAGTCTCAGGTGGAGACAGTCTGGCCATCATTACGCCATTCGTGCAGGTCGGAACTTACCCGACAAGGAATTTCGCTACCTTAGGACCGTTATAGTTACGGCCGCCGTTTACCGGGGCTTCGATCAAAAGCTATGATATTTACATATAATAACCTTCTTAATTAACCTTCCGGCACCGGGCAGGCGTCACACTGTATACTTCCACTTACGTGTTTGCACAGTGCTGTGTTTTTAATAAACAGTTGCAGCCAGCTATTATCTGCGACTAACTTCAGCTCGAAAAGTATTTTTTTCACTTACATGTTAGTGTGCCTTCTTCCGAAGTTACGGCACTATTTTGCCTAGTTCCTTCACCTGAGTTCTCTCAAGCGCCTTAGTATTCTCTACCTAACTACCTGTGTCGGTTTGTGGTACGAGTAAATATTATTTAACGTTTAGAGGATTTTCTTGTAAGTATAGCATTAATTCCTTCATCACCTTAGTGATCCGTCATTACATCTCAGTGTTAAACAAGAAATATCTTTTATTTATTTCTTCACCTACATGCTTAAACCGAAAACCGTTACTCGGCGAATCTAGCTTTCTTCGTCCCCCCATCACAAATAATATCTAGTACAGGAATATTAACCTGTTATCCATCGACTACGCCTTTCGGCCTCATCTTAGGTGTCGACTTACCCTGCTCCGATTAACGTTGAACAGGAAACCTTAGTTTTTCGGCGAATAGGTTTTTCACCTATTTTATCGTTACTCATGTCAGCATTCGCACTTCTGATATCTCCAATATACTTTACAATATATCTTCACAGACTTACAGAACGCTCCTCTACCCAATAAAATTATTATATTTAATAATTTTATTGCCGCAGCTTCGGTACATAATTTAGCCCCGTTAAATCTTCCGCACAGGCCGACTCGACTAGTGAGCTATTACGCTTTCTTTAAATGATGGCTGCTTCTAAGCCAACATCCTAGCTGTCTATGCCTTCCCACATCGTTCTCCACTTAATTATGATTTTGGGACCTTAGCTAGCGATCTGGGTTGTTTCCCTTTCCACAATGGATGTTAGCACCCATTGTGTGTCTCCCGTGATAATATTCTATGGTATTCGGAGTTTGTATTGATTTGGTAATTCTATATGAATCCCTAATCGAAACAGTGCTCTACCCCCATAGATAAACACGAGGCGCTACCTAAATAGCTTTCGAGGAGAACCAGCTATCTCCCGGTTTGATTGGCCTTTCACCCCTAACCACAAGTCATCCGCTAATTTTTCAACATTAGTCGGTTCGGTCCTCCAGTTAGTATTACCTAACCTTCAACCTGCTCATGGTTAGATCACCGGGTTTCGGGTCTATATACTGCAACTTAACGCCTAGTTATGACTCGGTTTCCCTACGGCTCCCTTTAATAAGTTAACCTTGCTACAGAATATAACTCGCTGACCCATTATACAAAAGGTACGCAGTCACACATATAATAATATATATGCTCCTACTGATTGTACGTATATAGTTTCAGGTTCTATTTCACTCCCCTAACCGGGGTTCTTTTCGCCTTTCCCTCACGGTACTAGTTCACTATCGGTCAATTAGTAGTATTTAGTCTTAGAGGATGGTCCCCCTATCTTCAGACAAGATAACACGTGTCTCGCCCTACTTGTTAAGTATATTAATATAGTTATTTTAAGATACTGGGCTATCACCTATTATTGCTAGTTTTTCCAAACTATTTTCCTAATAAATATATTAATTAGTATACTTAAGACTGATCCCTGTTCGCTCGCCACTACTAAGGGAATCTCATGTTGATTTATTTTCCTCAAGATACTTAGATGTTTCAGTTCTCTTGGTTTGCTTCATTAAACTATGAATTCATTTAATGATGATACTATTGTATCAGGTTACCCTATTCGGATATCGCCGGATATTAACACCTCTTATCGATTCACCGACGCTTTTCGCAGATTAGCACGTCCTTCATCGCCTCTAATTGCCTAGGCATCCACTATATACGCTTAGTAACTTAACCTTATAACCCTAAGTTGTTTTTTAGAGAAACTATTAATTATTAAATATATTGTTAAAGAACTTAAATTTTTTAATGTATATGAGTGGCGTATAGTACGCTATTTTTTAATTGTGTCAAGATATTTAT
>JAOBJT010000006.1 GCA_025728345.1 Candidatus Lightella neohaematopini
GTCCTCTTCGTCTAGTGGTTAGGACATCGCTCTTTCACGGCGGCAACAGGGGTTCAAATCCCCTAGAGGACGAATATTTATTTAAAAAATTAAGATTTATAAATGTTACTTTTTTAAGTAATAAATTTTATAAACAATACTATGACTATATCATTAAAATTAATTAATACATTTGGTCTTAGTGCAAAAACAAAATTTTTAATTGTAATAAATACAGAATATGATTTGTTTAAATTATGTAAATATCTACAAAAAAAAAATAACTATCGGTTGTTAATTTTAGGTAACGGTAGTAATGTTATATTCTTAGAAAATTATCACGGCATAATATTACTTGATCGTATTTATGGTTTATTTTTTAGAGAAGATAAATACTTTTGGTATATTCATATTAATTCTGGAGAAATATGGAGTAAGTTAGTATATAAATGTTTAAAACTAAATATTTTTGGTTTAGAAAATTTAGCTATGATTCCTGGAAGAGTTGGTGCTTCTGTTGTGCAGAATATTGGTGCTTATGGTAAAGAACTAAAAGATTTTTGTGATTATGTTGATATTATATATTTTAGTAATGGTTGTAAAATTAGATTAAGTAATAGTGATTGTAAATTTGATTATCGAAATAGTATTTTTAAACAACAATTATTAAATAAATGCTATATTATTTCATTAGGATTAAAAATATCTAAATTTTGGCAACCAAAATTATATTTTAATAATTTAAATAAATTAAATAACTTAATTACTCCTAAAAATATTTATGATGCTGTTTGTAAAATACGTAAATATAAATTGCCTGATTATAGATTTATTGGTAATGTTGGTAGTTTTTTTAAAAATCCAATAGTCAGTATTACTAAATTAATAAAATTAAAAAATTATTTTCCTGATATAATTTATTATAATTTAAATAAAAATAAAAAAGTAATATCAGCAGCATGGTTAATAAAGTATTGTGGTTTAAAAGGATATACATTTGGCACAGTATCAATATACAGTAAGAATGAATTAATACTAATTAACAATGGATATGCTAATAGTCAAGATATTGTTAAATTAGTACGTTATATTTTAAAAAAAGTAAAAAATTATTTTTCTATATTACTAGAGTTAGAGGTTTGTTTAGTTAATAGATATGGTATTACTAAAGATTTTAAAATTTTTGAATGAAGAATATTAAAATATTAATAAAATTAATTAATATATTATTAGATGGCAAGATTCATTATTCTTACGAAATCAGGAATTATTTAATTCTTGATAATATTAATTATTATATTGATTTAGCAAGAAAATTAGGTATACTTATAATAAGTAAATCTAATAGTGATTATCAACTATTAAATACATTTACTTTATTAAGTAAAAATATCATTATAAATTATTTAAAATTAAAAACAATAAAATTAATAATTATTCCAGTAATTAATTCTACTAATAAGTATTTTATAAATAAATTAGATAATATTAATAATAAATGTTGTGTCTGTGTCTCAGAATATCAAACTAAAGCTGTTGGTCGAAATGGTAAAAAATGGATAAATAGTTTTGGTAATAGTTTATGTTTATCTATTTGTTGGTTATTAAAAAAACCATTACTATGTAGTACTATCGGTATAGTAGTTAGTATTATACTAGCTAATTTATTAAAAAATTTAGGAATAAAAAATATCGGTGTTAAATGGCCTAATGATTTATATTTAAAAAATAAAAAGTTAGCAGGTATTCTTGTAGAAAAAACTAGTACTAATAATAATCATTATTATATTATAGGTATTGGTATTAATTTAAATATAAGCAATACTGGTAATTTACTAAACAAATTAGATAGTAATTGGATTAGTTTAATTGATACCGGTATTACAATTAATCGTAATATATTAACTGCAAAAATAATTAATTCTATGTATTACTGGTTAATATTTTTCGAACAAAATGGTTTTAGTTATTTTTTTAATTTATGGAAAAAATTAGATGTATTTATCAATCGTAAAGTATTATTGTATAATCAATTTTACAATAACAATTCTATATATGGTATTAATCGAGGTATTAATCAATATGGTGCTATATTAATAGAAATAAATAATGTAGTACGTGCTTATTATACAGGTAGTTTACATTTAGATCATTAATAATTACATAATAATATTTTTAATAACAAATGAAAAGAGTTGGATTAGTTGGTTACAGAGGAATGGTTGGTATAACGTTAATTCAACGTATGCTAGAAGAACATGATTTTGATTTTATTGAACCAATATTTTTATCTACATCAAAGGAATTATTAGCTACTCCCAGTAATTGATAATAAACATTGGTTATCTAATGATGCTTATAATTTGGATTTATTAAGATCATTAGATATTATAGTTACTTGTCACGGAAGTAATTACACTAATAAAATATATTATAAATTACGTTCTACTAAATGGAATGGTTATTGGTTAGATGTTTCATCATCATTAAGAATGAATAGTAATACTATTATTGTATTAGATCCAATTAATTTATCACTAATATTACGTAGTTTGGATAGTGGAATTAAAAATTTTGTTAGCGGTAATTGTACAGTTAATTTATTATTAATGTCATTAGGTGGATTATTTATTAATAATTTAATTGATTGGATATCAATAGCTACATATCAAGCTATTTCCGGTGGTGGGGCTAAATATATGTTAGCATTAATTAATCAATTTAAATCATTAAATATATTAAATAATAATAATTTAACAATTAATAATTTAACTACTATAGAACATAATATTAGAAAAAATATTTTATATCATCGTTATCCAATAGCTTATAATATTATTCCATGGATTGGAAACAAAAAAATAAATGAACAAAGTTTAGAAGAGTGGAAAAGTCAAGTAGAAATAAACAAAATTATTAATACTATCTGTTCTCCTGTTAAAATAGATGGAATCTGTGTTAGAGTAAATACTTTAAGATGTCATAGTCAAGCTTTGACAATAAAATTAAAGAAGGATTTAAATATTGATAATCTTACACAAATCATTATAAATCATAATGAATGGATTAAATTTATTCCTAATGATAAAGAATATTCTATAAATCAATTAAATCCACTTATCGTAAGTAATACATTAAATATTGCTGTTGGTAGATTACGTAAGTTAAATATCGGTAGAAAATATTTAACCTTATTTACTATTGGTGATCAATTATTATGGGGAGCGGTAGAACCAATACGTAGAATGTTAAAATTACTAATTAGTACTTATTAAGTAATAAAATAATTCTATTTTGCTGATAGGCAGACTTGAACTGCCGACCTCACCCTTACCAAGGGTGTGCTCTACCAACTAAGCTATATCAGCAAATTAAATCAAAATAGCGGATAATGGGAATTGAACCCACATAACTAACTTGGAAGATTAGTGTAATACCATTATACGATATCCGCATAAAAGCACATTTAATATAAATTTTGTCGGTAGTAGGATTTGAACCTACGACCTACTGATTACAAATCAGTTGCTCTACCAACTAAGCTATACCGACAAAATAAAAAGTATAACAAAATACCAATATCTTAAAGATTTTAATAGAATTAAAAAGATTAACAATATGAACTCATTTACACCTTATTATAAACTATTATCTCAAGTGAGTAAACAAATTATTAAATCTAAATACTTTTTATATAAAATAAATACTATTAGTAATATACTAAATGTAAAAATAAAAGATATTATAAAAGTATACCTACCATTATCACTAATGATAAGTAATAATATTAAAAAAAAATTATGTTATCAAAATAATAATCATCTCCCTTATATCATAGGAATTACAGGTAGTGTAGCAGTTGGTAAAAGTACAATTGCTAATATATTAAAAATATTATTATATAGTTGGTTATGCTATTCAGTTGAATTAATTACTACCGATAGTTTTTTATATTCTAATAAAATACTCACCAAAAAAAAACTAATACAAAAAAAAGGATTTCCCTGAATCTTACGATAATAGTAAGCTATTAACATTTATTAATTATTTAATATCTGGAACAACAAATAATATTTTTAATATACCAGTATATTCACATTTACTATATGATATTATTCCTAACATCCAACAAACAATATCACTAAAACCCCAAGTAATTTTACTAGAAGGATTAAATATACTACAAAATAATAGTATCTCAAATATTATTGATTTTTCTATTTATTTAGATGCTCCAGAATACTTAATTAGAAAATGGTATTATAATAGACTAATAAAATTATACAAATATTCTAATATTAGTATATCCAACCGTAAAATTTATTACGTTAGTAATTATAAATGGCACAATACTAATAAGTATAATTTAATTTATAATATTTTACCAAGTAAAAATAAAGCTAATATAATTATTATAAAAAAAGAACATCATAAAATAGATAAAATAATATTTAAATGATTTATAACCATTTCCTTCTTTTAAAATAAAAATATGGAGCTAATCCAGATATTAACATTAATATAATAGCTCCTGGATAACCTAAATACCACTTTAATTCAGGCATAAATTCAAAATTCATTCCATAACTAGAAGCAACTAAAGTTGGTGGTAAAAATACTACTGACATAACAGAAAATATTTTTATTATTCTGTTTTGTTCTATACTAATAAAACCCATAGCTGCTTGTAATAAAAAATTAACTTTTTGAAATAATGACTCATTGTGAGGTAATATTGATTCAATATCACGTAATATATTACGTGCTTGTTCTAATTGAATTATTGGTAGTTTAGCTTTTTTTACTAAAAAATTTAATGCTCTTTGTGTGTCCATAAGACATAGTCTAACTTTCCAGGCAATATCTTCTAATTCAGCCAAAGTAGATAAAGCATCATTGTAACCATTAACATAACGACCATCCATAATAATTATACTTAATGATTCCAAATCACTGTAGATATGTTCTATTTCATCTGCTAACTGTTCTATTTTTATATCAAATAAATTTAGTAATATTTCATAAGCATTATTGGTACGTAGTAACATATTGCTATTAATACGAATTTTATATAAACGAAATACAGGTAATTCTCTTTTACGTATGGTGAATAATCTATTATTACAGATAACAAATGTTACAGTAGTATTTTTAGTATGATCTTCAGTTTTGTTATAGAAAAAAAATGAATGAATATGTAATCCATTTTGATCTTCAAAAAATCTTGCTGAGGATTCAATATTCTCTAATTCAAAGTAAGTAGTCAAATTTTGATCTAATTCATGTTGAATGTAATTTCTTTCACTATTACTAGGATTAATTAAATCAATCCATATTGCATTTAATAACATACCAGACGTATTATGATCTAAATTTAGTAAGCGATTATCCTTTAATTGAAATGCGTTAAGCATATTATTAACTTTCCTCTTAGGAATTAATTATATAACTATTAGAGTTTTTATATAAAAATAAATTAATTTAAGAAATAATTTTTACCTAAAATATTATTAATTATTTTAATTATTAAAGTTACTATAATAGTATATTCTTTTTATATTTAAAATACTATTGTTTATTTCATAAATAAATCTAGATGGTTGACAGTATATTTTTTTTCCATAAATAAATTTAGTATTAGCATATGTCATAAATAATTTACTTATTGCTCTTGTAATACCAACATAAGCTAAACGTCGCTCTTCTTCCAATTGATTAATATTTATAGATAATTTACTAGGAAAATTATCTTCTTCCATGCCTATAATAAATACATATAAAAACTCTAACCCTTTTGAAGCATGTATAGTCATTAAATTTATTGATTCATTATTATTATCAATACTAAAATTAGTATATGTTAAAAATGATTGTAGTAAGAATAATTTATCTTCGGTATAATTTAATTCAAATTGATAGGCAGCATTTAATAATTCTTTAATATTATCAACATTATTTAAGTGTTTAATTTTATCTTCATAAATATACATATCTAATAAACCAGTATTTACTATAATAGTATTTAGTTGTAAATAAATAGATTGTTTATGTATATCGGAATGTAATTCTTTTATTAAAGTAATAAAATTACTTATAATATTATTATGACGTATTGATAAAATATTATTTTTAATAATTAAATTACTAGCATGCCAAAAAGATATTTTTTTAGTATTAGCTAATTCTATTATTTTATTTATAGTTTTTTTACCAATTCCTCGTTTAGGTGTATTAATAATACGTATATATGAAATATCATCATTATGATTATGTACTAAACGTAAATAAGCTAATACATTTTTAATTTCTCGACGATTAAAAAATTTAACACTACCGTAAATAGTATATGGTATATTATTTTGTATAAAAATATCTTCTAATAATCTTGACTGTGTATTATTACGATATAATACAGCACATTTATTTAGTGGTATTCCAGAATTTTTTATTAATTGAATTTGCTTTATAATAAAATTTACTTCATCTAATTGATCTAATGCATAATATATTACAATTGGTTCTTCTTTATAATGATTATTTTGTGTCCACAATACTTTTTTTAATCTAATATTATTATGCTGAATAAGTGTATTTGCTGCTTGTAAAATATTATTTGTAGAACGATAATTTTCTTCTAATTTTATAATATTAGTATGTGGATAATCATGTAAAAAAATTTGCATATTATTTGATTGAGCACCTCGCCAACTATATATAGATTGATCATCATCACCTACTACCATAATATTATTGTTATTTGTAATTAATTTACGTACCCATAAATATTGGATATAACTAGTATCTTGAAATTCATCAATTAAAATATTAGTAAATTGTTTATGATATTTATTTAAAATTGTTAAATTATTATTTAATAGTTCATAACTACGTAATAACAGCTCACTAAAATCTAATAACCCATTACGATTACATAATTGCTGATATTGTTTATATAAATATTCCATAATATTGTTATTTAACATATTTGGTCTACTACCATAATCTTTTTTTTTATTTATAAAATGTAAAACTTGATCAGGTAAAATATTTAATTGATTATTGCTAGATATAACTTGTTTTATTAATTTTATTTGATCATAATTATCAATAATTTGAAAATTACAAGGTAATTTAGCCTCTTTATAATTTATACGTAATATTTTATATGCTAAACTGTGGAAAGTACCTATCCATGGAAAAAAATATTGCTTTCCTAGTAGATTATTAACTTTATTTTTTAGTTCATTAGCTGCTTTATTAGTAAAAGTTACCATTACAATGTTACTCGAATTATACTTATTAAGTAACCAAGCAGCTCTGTGTACTAATACTTTAGTTTTACCACTACCTGCTCCAGCAAGAATAAGTACACTATTATGCTCTATAGTAACAGCTTGTTGCTGATAAAAATTTAATGTTTTTAATAAGTTAATTTTATTAATAGTCATTAAAATAAGTTAAATAATTAAATATTCCATAAAATTATTTTAAGTTTAATATACCATCATAAATATATTTGGTATTACTATACATAATTATAGGATGATATAAACCTAACCAAGAAATAAATAATTTCCCGCCAGGTAATTTTACTTTAACTAATTTTGATAAATAATTATGTTGTATTCCTACCGCAACAGCTGCACAAGAAGCACTACCACAAGCTAATGTTTCTCCACAACCAGCTTCATAAACGCGCAACTTAATATAATGATTATTTACTACCTGCATAAAAGTAATATTTATTTGTTTTTTAAATAAATTACTTGTATTAATTAATAATCCGATATTATTAACCGGAATAGAATTTATATTATTAACTTTTATAATACAGTGATAATTACCTATAAATACTAAACTAAATAAAAACTTTTCTTGATTAATTTCTACTGAATATAAGTTATTTGTATTTAACTGTATTTTATTTAAGATATTTCTAGGATAAAAATTTGGTTTACCAATATTTAATTTTACTTTATTTATATCGACAATATTTACCATCACCGTAGATTTTTCAGTGGCAATAGTAATATTACGCTTAGTAGTTAATCTATTTTTGTATATAAATTGAGATAAACAGCAAACACCATTACCGCATTGCATAGCTTCACTACCATCACTATTAAATATACGATAATTAAAATCAGTAATATAATTTTTCGGTTTTTCAAGTAATAATAACTGATTAAATCCAATTCCAGTATTTCTATTAGAAATATTACTAATACTAAGTAATGATAAAATAATTTTATTATTTAAATTATTGATTATCACAAAATCATTACCTAAACTATGCATTTTTGCAAAAAAAATGTCATTCATAAAACTTATTTATAATAAGTCGGCGAGAGAGGATTTGAACCCCTGACCTACTGGTCCCAAACCAGTTGCGCTACCAAACTGCGCTACTCGCCGAACTAAAATCACTATTTAACTTAATGGTAGGGGTGACTGATGGGATTTGAACCCATGACCACTGGATCCACAATCCAGCACTCTATCCAACTGAGCTACAGTCACCATAAAATATCTATTAATAAAATAATTTTTGGTGTTAATAAATTAATAATATACTAATTATAATATACTAAGATCGTTTCATCATATTAAAAAATTCATTATTAGTTTTTGTCATAGATAGTTTATTAATTAAAAATTCCATAGCATCTATTTCACTCATAGGATGAATAATTTTTCTTAAAATCCACATTTTTTGTAATTCTTCTTTGGTTGTTAAAAGTTCTTCTTTACGCGTACCAGATCTATTATAATCTATTGCTGGAAAAACTCTCTTTTCCGCAATTTTTCTTGATAAATGTAATTCCATATTACCAGTACCTTTAAATTCTTCGTATATTACTTCATCCATTTTTGATCCAGTATCAATTAATGCAGTAGCAATAATAGTTAAACTACCACCTTCTTCCATATTACGAGCTGCTCCAAAAAAACGTTTTGGCCTATGTAAGGCATTAGCATCAACTCCTCCAGTAAGTACTTTTCCTGAAGCTGGAACTACTGTATTATATGCACGAGCTAATCTAGTAATTGAATCTAATAAAATAATAACATTTTTCTTATGCTCTACTAATCTTTTTGCTTTTTCTATTACCATTTCAGCTACTTGAACGTGTCTAGAAGCTGGTTCATCAAATGTAGATGCAATAACTTCACCCCTAACTAATCTATGCATTTCAGTTACTTCTTCTGGTCTTTCATCGATAAGTAAAACCATAAGTACGCAATCTAAATAATTATAAGCAATACTTTGAGAAATATTTTGTAATAACATTGTTTTTCCAGCTTTTGGTGGAGCAACAATTAATCCTCTTTGTCCTAATCCAATTGGTGATGCTAAATCTAATACTCTAGCAGTTAAATCTTCAATTGATCCATTACCTTTTTCCATACGTAATCTAGTATTAGCATATAAAGGAGTTAAGTTTTCGAACAATATTTTATTACGTGCATTTTCTGGCTTATCGTAATTAACCATATTAACTTTTAATAATGCAAAATAACGCTCACCCTCTTTTGGTGGTCTAATTTTTCCTGATATGGTATCACCAGTTCTTAAATTAAATCTCCTTATTTGGCTAGGAGAAACATAAATATCATCGGGTCCAGCTAAATATGAACTATCACTAGATCTTAAAAAGCCAAATCCATCTTGTAATATTTCTAATACTCCATTACCAAAAATATCTTCTCCACTTTTAGCATGCTGTTTAAGAATAGAGAAGATTATATCTTGTTTTCTTAAACGAGCAAGATTTTCTAATCCTATATTTTCACCAAGACTTATTAAGTCAGATACTGATTTATTTTTTAATTCAGTAAGATTCATATTAAAATAAAGGTAAATTAATTAGACATGATTAAACACATCATTAAATTTATAATCAATAAAATCAAATTATAATAAATTACTTATTATAAACGACTTTAATTCATCTTCTGATAATAATCCAGTTTTACTTACTAGTAGTTTAGAATTACGAAATAAAATTAACGATGGTACACTACGAACATTATACTTATTTGTAAGTACTTGATTTTGATCAATATTAACTTTTAAAAATAATATTTTTGAAACAAAACTACGCGCTACTTTTTCTAAAATTGGAGAAAAATTTTTACATGGACCACACCACTCTGCCCAAAAATCAACCAATATATCTTTACCAGTATTAATATACGTTTCTAATTCAACATCATTTACAGATAAAATAACACTATCTTTATTCATATTTTAATACCTTACGATTACTAATTATCACAATGATTTATAATAATATAACATATTAAATAATAATACAACATTTTTAGTTAAAAATA
>JAOBJT010000005.1 GCA_025728345.1 Candidatus Lightella neohaematopini
AATGTATATGAGTGGCGTATAGTACGCTATTTTTTAATTGTGTCAAGATATTTATTGTGTTTATAGTGTAATCTTGAATACTAATATAATATTAGTATACTAAAAATTAGCAAACATAATATAACACTTTCTTTAATTAAGATAT
Source organism: Candidatus Lightella neohaematopini (assembly GCA_025728345.1). GTDB lineage: Bacteria > Pseudomonadota > Gammaproteobacteria > Enterobacterales > Enterobacteriaceae > Lightella > Lightella neohaematopini_F. The sequence goes on from JAOBJT010000005.1 coordinate 146, forward strand.
AATGAATTATTTATAACTAACTAATGTAATAAATAATACAACAACACTACGAATTTTGATTCAATAATTCAGTTAAATTAGCAGATGCTTCATCAGCAGTAACCTTATGTTTACGACGACGATTACGTTCCTTATGATAAGCATAACCAGTACCAGCTGGAATTAACCTACCAACAATAACATTTTCTTTTAGTCCGTGTAACTCATCTATTTTACCACCAACTGCTGATTCAGTTAATACTCTAGTAGTTTCCTGAAATGATGCTGCAGAAATAAATGATTCTGTTGTTAGTGATGCTTTTGTAATACCTAGTAATTCTCTATTATATGTAATTTCTTTCTGTTTATTTTTCTTGAGTAAAATATTATTAATTTTAATTTTAGCATATTCTACTTGTTCACCACTTAGAAAATCAGAGTCGCCACCATTAATAATGGTAGCTTTACGTAGCATTTGTCTAATAATTACTTCAATATGTTTATCATTAATTTTAACTCCTTGTAGTCGATAAACATCCTGTACTTCATTAACAATATACTTAGTTACCTCATGTACTCCTCTAAGACGTAAAATATCTTGTGGGGCTTCAGGACCATCAGAAATAATATCACCTTTTTCTATATACTCACCTTCAAAAACATTTAACTGTCTCCATTTAGGAATCATTTCTTCATGTTCATATTTTTCATCATTTGTTGATGTTATTATTAACCTTCTTTTTCCTTTTGTTTCTTTACCGAATGAAATAATACCACTAATTTCTGCTAATATAGCTGATTCTTTAGGACGACGAGCTTCAAATAAATCAGCTACTCTAGGTAATCCACCAGTGATATCTTTAGTACTAATAGTAGCTTGAGGTACTTTTGCTAAAATATCACCCTTATTAATTTTAGTACCATCTTCTAATTGAATAATAGCCTTACCTGGTAAAAAATAATGAGCAGGCAAATCTGTACCTGGTAATAAAATATCTTGTCCACAATCATCAATAATATGTAATGCTGGTCTTAAATCTTTATTACTACTAATACGTTCAGCAGTATCTAGAACTATGATAGAAGTTAGACCAGTTAATTCATCAGTTTGTCTTATAATTGTTTGACCATCTATCATATCAACAAACTTTATTATACCATTAACTTCTGTAAGTATTGGAATACTATGAGGATCCCAATAAGCTATTATTTCTCCTGATGTAATAAAATCACCATGATTCTTATTTATAGTAGCACCATAAGGAACTTTATATTTTTCTTTGATACGACCTAATTCATCTGTAATTTTTAATTCTGCATTACGAGAAGTAATAACTAATTTATTGCTAATATTTACTACTGATTTTGTGTTTTCTAAATTTAAAAAACCACTATGTTTAATTTGTATACTAGAATCAACAGTTATTCTTGATGCAGCCCCCCCTATATGAAAAGTACGCATAGTTAATTGTGTTCCTGGCTCTCCTATAGATTGAGCAGCAATAACTCCAACAGCTTCCCCTTTGTTTACTAAGTTACCTCTAGCTAAATCTCTACCATAACATTTTGCACATACACCAAAATTAGTATCACAAGTTACTACTGAACGTACTTTTATGCTATCTATAGAATACTTATTTATCATATCACAATGTGATTCATTTAATAGAGTACCAGATTGTATAAGTATATTATCAGTCCCAGGAATATTAATATCATTGATTATTATACGTCCCAATACCCGTTCGCTTAATGAATCTTTAATATCGCTATCGGTAATAATATTAGTTAATGTAATACCATCATTAGTACCACAGTCATATTCTATAACTACCAAATCTTGAGCTACGTCTACTAATCTTCTAGTTAAATAACCAGAATTAGCTGTTTTTAATGCAGTATCAGCTAAACCTTTACGAGCACCATGTGTCGAAATAAAATACTGTAATACATTTAATCCTTCTCTAAAATTCGCAGTAATAGGTGTTTCTATAATAGAACCATCTGGTTTAGCCATTAATCCCCGCATACCAGCTAATTGTCTAATTTGTGCAGCAGAACCTCTAGCTCCTGAATCAGCCATCATAAAAATATTATTGAATGATGCTTGATATCTTTTTTTACCGGTATTAGTAGTAATTATTTCTGTAGATAAATTATCCATCATTGCTTTAGTCACACGTTCATTAGCAATAGTCCAGATATCAATAACTTTGTTATATCTCTCACCAGCAGTTACTAACCCGGCCTGAAATTGTTCTTGAATTTCGGCTACTTCATGTTCTGCTTCAGATATTATTGAAGATTTATTTTTTGGTACTAAAATGTCATCTATACCAACGGATACACCTGATTTAGCAGCATAAGCAAACCCAGTGTACATAATTTGATCAGCAAACACTACTGTTGCTTTTAATCCTAGTACTCTATAACATGTATTAATCATATTAGTAATTGCAGATTTTCCTAAAACTTGGTTAATTAATTTAAAAGATAAACCTTTTGGTACAATCATCCATAAAATTGCTCTTCCTATGGTAGTATTTACTATACTAACTTGTTTTATAAAATCACCGTTAACTAATTTATATTCACTAATTCTTACTTTTACTTTGGCATGTAAATCAACTAACCCATTATGATATAAATACTCTGCCTCCTTTGGACCAGTAATAATCATATTTTCACCTTTACCTTGTACACAATCTTTTGTCATGTAATATAAACCTAATACAACATCTTGAGATGGTACAATAATAGGTTCACCGTTAGCTGGTGATAATATATTATTAGTAGACATCATTAAAGCACGTGCTTCTAATTGTGCTTCTAGTGTTAAAGGAACATGAACAGCCATTTGATCACCATCAAAATCTGCATTATATGCAGCACACACTAATGGATGTAATTGAATAGCTTTTCCCTCAACTAATACTGGTTCAAATGCCTGAATACCTAAACGATGTAAAGTAGGAGCACGATTTAACATTACTGGATGTTCATGAATTACCTCTTCTAAAATATCCCATACTACTGATTCTTCTTTTTCTACCATTTTTTTTGCAGCTTTAATAGTATTAGCTAATCCGTTAATTTCTAATTTACCATATATAAATGGCTTGAATAATTCTAAAGCCATTTTTTTTGGTAATCCGCACTGATGCAAATGTAAATATGGACCAACAGTAATTACTGATCTACCAGAATAATCAACTCTTTTTCCTAACAAATTTTGACGAAATCTTCCTTGTTTACCCTTAATCATATCAGCCAATGATTTTAATGGTCTTTTATTTGCTCCAGTAAGAATTTTTCCCCGACGTCCATTATCTAATAATGCATCTACTGCTTCTTGTAACATACGTTTTTCATTACGAACTATAATATCAGGAGCTGATAAATCTAGTAATCTCTTTAAACGATTATTACGATTAATTACTCTTCTGTATAAATCATTTAAATCAGAAGTAGCAAAACGACCACCATCTAGTGGAACTAATGGTCTTAATTCAGGTGGTAATACTGGTAATACAGTTAATATCATCCACTCTGGTTTATTACCACTTTGAATAAATGATTCTAATAATTTAATACGTTTAGTAATTTTTTTTCTTTTAGTTTCAGAATTAACATTCTTTAATTCATTACGTAAAATATCACACTCATTCTTGAGATTAATTTCTTTTAATAAAAATTGTATAGCTTCAGCACCTATTTTTGCATCAAAATCATTACCAACATTTTCTAAAGCATTAATATATTGTTCTTCAGTTAAAATCTGTCGATATAATAATTCCGGTGTATTAGTACTAGTTACTATATAAGATTCAAAATATAAAATTTTTTCTATATCTTTTAATGGCATATCTAAAATTAAACCAATACGAGAAGGTAATGACTTTAAAAACCAGGTATGAGCTGTTGGTGATGCTAACTCAATATGTCCCATTCTCTCACGTCGAACTTTTGTTTGAGTTACTTCAACACCACATTTTTCACAAATTATACCTCTATGTTTTAAACGTTTATATTTACCACATAAACATTCATAATCTTTAATAGGACCAAAAATACGAGCACAAAATAATCCATCACGTTCTGGTTTAAAAGTTCGATAATTAATTGTCTCTGGTTTTTTTACTTCGCCGAATGACCATGAACGAATTACTTCTGGAGAAGCTAAAGAAATTTTAATTTTATCAAATTCATCAGTAATATTTTTAAATTTTAAAGAATATGTAAATTTTTCCACTAAATATATCCTTTATAATATTATAAATAATTAATTTTCTTCTAATTCTATATTAATAGCTAAAGAACGTATTTCTTTAAGCAATACATTAAATGATTCAGGTATATTAGGTTCCATAGTATGATTATTATCTACTATATTTTTATACATTTTTGTTCTTCCACTAACGTCATCTGATTTAACAGTTAACATTTCTTGTAATGTATATGCAGCTCCATATGCTTCTAATGCCCAAACTTCCATTTCACCAAATCTTTGACCACCGAATTGAGCCTTACCACCTAATGGTTGTTGTGTAACTAAACTATAAGATCCAGTGGAACGAGCATGCATTTTGTCGTCTACTAAATGATTTAGTTTTAACATATACATATACCCAACAGTTACCGGTCGCTCAAATTTTTCTCCAGTTCTGCCATCAAACAGAGTAATTTGTCCTGATGTAGCTACATTAGCTAATTTTAATAACTGTTTTATTTCTTCTTCTTTAGCTCCATCAAATACTGGAGTAGCAATTGGTATACCATTTTGTAAGCTTTTCGCCAATCTAATTATATCATTGTTTGATAAATTATCCAAATTTACTTTTTGTCTTACATTATTACCAATATTATAAACTTGCTGTATAAAATTTTTTATTTCTAATATATCAGTATTTTGCTTGAGCATATTATGAATTTTATTACCAATACATTTTGCTGCCATGCCTAAATGAGTTTCTAAAATTTGACCAATATTCATACGTGATGGTACACCTAATGGATTTAATACAATATCAACTGGTACCCCATTTTCATCATAAGGCATATCTTCTACGGGACAAATCTTAGAAATTACTCCCTTATTACCATGACGACCAGCCATTTTATCTCCAGGCTGAATATATCTCTTTACTGCTAAATATATTTTAACTATTTTTAGTATTCCAGGAGCTAAATCATCACCCTGAGTTATTTTTTTTATTTTTAATTTTAATTGTTTATCAAAATTATTTTTTATATTATTAAATTGTTTATGAAGTGTAGATAATTTCTGTTTATCGTTAGTATTTTTAATATTAATATTAAACCACTTATCTTTAGGAGTTTTGTTAATTAATTCTGGTTTAATATTGTTATCTATTAGTAAGTTATATACAAAAGAAAATAAATTACGTTCTAATACTTGTAATTCTTCAATAAGAGTTTTTTTTGTATTTTCTATTTTATTGTTTTCAATTTCTAAAGTACGTTTATCTTTTTTTATACCATCTCTAGTAAATATCTGTACATCAATTACAGTACCAAAAACTCCATTTGGAACTCTTAAAGAAGAATCTTTTACATCTGATGCTTTTTCTCCAAAAATAGCTCTAAGTAATTTTTCTTCAGGTGTCAATTGAGTTTCACCTTTTGGTGTAACTTTACCTACTAAAATATCTCCACCAGTAACTTCAGCACCAACATATACTATACCTGATTCATCTAGTTTAGATAATGCAGATTCACTTACATTAGGAATATCTGATGTAATATCTTCCGCTCCTAATTTAGTATCTCTAGCTATACAAGATAGTTCTTGAATATGAATAGTAGTAAACCTATCTTCTTGTACTACTTTCTCAGAAATTAACATTGAATCTTCAAAATTATATCCATTCCATGGCATAAAAGCGATACGCATATTTTGTCCTAAAGCTAATTCACCTAAATTTGTGGCTGGACCATCAGCTAATACATCACCTTTGTTAATTATATCACCAATATTTACACAAGGAATTTGATTAATACAAGTGTTTTGATTAGAACGAGTATATTTTGTTAAAGTATATATATCAACACCAATATCATTATAGTTAATATCATTTGAATCAACTTTAATAATGATTTTTGTCGCATCCATATATTGGACTATACCACTTCTATTAGCTATAATTGTCACTCCAGAATCTATTGCAACAATACGTTCCATTCCAGTACCGACTAACGGAGCTTCTGCTTTTAATGTAGGTATTGCTTGACGTTGCATATTAGCTCCCATTAAAGCTCTATTTGCATCATCATGTTCTAAAAATGGTATCAATGACGCACCAACAGAAACTATTTGTTGAGTTGAAACATCCATATAATTAACTTGCTTTTTAGCAAATAAACTAGATTCACCCTTATTGCGACAAATAATAAATTCATCAATAAAATGTCCATCACTATCTATGTTAGTATTAGCTTGTGCTATTATATAATTAGTTTCTTCTATTGCAGATAAATAATGAATATCATTAGATACAATACCATTTTTTACAACACGATATGGTGTTTCAAGAAAACCATAATTATTGATACGAGCATATACAGATAGTGAATTAATTAATCCTATATTAGGTCCTTCTGGTGTTTCTATAGGACAAACACGCCCATAATGAGTAGGGTGAACATCTCTTACTTCAAATCCAGCTCGTTCTCTTGTTAAACCTCCAGGTCCTAAAGCAGATATACGCCTCTTATGAGTTATTTCTGATAGTGGATTATTTTGATCCATAAATTGTGATAATTGACTAGATCCAAAAAATTCTTTTATTGCAGCAGAAATTGGTTTAGCATTTATAAGTTCTTGAGGCATTAAATTATCTAAATCTCCAATAGATAATCTTTCTTTTACAGTTTTTTCTACTCTAAGTAGACCAATACGAAATTGATTTTCTGCCATTTCTCCTACAGAACGAATACGTCGATTACCTAAATGATCAATATCATCTACCTCTCCTTTTCCATTTCTAATATCTATTAATTTTTTTATTACTAATATAATATCTTTTTTAGTAAGTAATCCATTATTATAATCTTCGTTGCATAAAAGAGATTTATTAAATTTCATTCTTCCAACTAAAGATAAATCATAACGATCAGGAGAAAAAAATATATTGTTAAACATATTTTCAATTGTGTCTTTGGTAGGAGGTTCACCAGGTCTAATAACACGATATATTTCTGTTAAAGCCGTTATGCGATCATAGGTTGGATCAATTTTAATAGTTTCTGATATAAATGGACCATGATCTAAATCATTAGTAAAAATTGTTTCTATTTGAGAATAGTTAGAGTAACTAAGTTTTTTTAATATTTCGTGGGTTATTTTAGTATTTGCTTGTACTATTAATTTTTTATTATTATCACAATAATCTTTAGCTAATATTTTACCAATAATATAATCAACCGGTATTTCTATTTCACTTACATGATCATTTACTAGTGACTTAATATGCTTATAGGTAATTCTTCTACCTTGTTTAACATAAACAATACCATTATACTTTATATCAAATAACGCAGTTTCACCTCTTAATCTTTCTGGTACTAATATCATTTTAATTGGACTGCTACTAATATTGTAAACTACTTTATCAAAAAATATATCTAGTATTTGATTATTATCATAGCCTAAAGCATGTAATAATACAGTAACAGGTAACTTCTTTCTTCTATCAATACGCACAAATAAATTATCTTTAGCATCAAATTCAAAATCTAACCAAGAACCTCTATAAGGAATAATACGAGCATTATATAGTATCTTGCCTGAGGAATGAGTTTTTCCTTTATCACTATCAAAAAATACTCCAGGACTACGATGTAACTGTGATACTACAACTCGTTCAATACCATTAATAATAAAAGTACCACTATCTGTCATTAATGGAATTTCTCCCATATAAACTTCTTGTTCCTTTTCATATTTAATTTTGCTATTTAATGTATCATTATCATAAACTAATAAACGTAACTTTACTTTTAGTGAAGCTGAATAAGTCATACCCCTGGTTTTACATTCATTAATATCAAAAATTGGTTGTTCAATATAGTAACTATAATACTCTAACATTGCATTTTTACTATAATTTTTGATAGGAAAAATAGAACGAAAAACTGATTCTAACCCAATTTTACCAAGAGGATCGTATTCAATAAATTTTTTAAAAGATTCTAGTTGGATAGATAAAAGATATGGTACATCTAATATTTGTTGTCTTTTACTAAAATCTTTACGGATTCTTACTTTTTCAGCATTAGAGTATAACATATTATTAACCTATTATATTAGTGAATAAATAGCACTATAAGTTATCACGTAATACGCATCCTATTTTTTTAATTATTTTTATTTTATCGTAACAGAAGCACCAACTTTTTCCAAATCTTGTTTCATACTATTCGCATCAATTTTATTTAATGATTCTTTTATTAATACTGGAGCTGATTCAACTAAATCTTTTGCTTCTTTTAAACCTAATCCAGTAATACTACGAACTACCTTAATAACAGAAATTTTATTTGTACCAATTTTGTCTAAAAAGATACTAAATTCTGTTTGTTCCTCTGACACTTCAGTATTATTTACTATATTATTATTTATTGTACTAGTTACAACATTAAATTTTTTTTCTAACATAGATATTAATTCACTTATGTCAGTTATTGACATATTACTAATTGCATCTATGATATTTTCTTTAGAAATAGACATAATAATCCTTAATTTATAATATAATTAATTATTTTTTATAAAATTTAATACTCTAAGTAATCTTAATAAAGAAACTTCTTTCAATAATTTGATAATATTAATAATAGCTTCTTCATATGTTGGCATATTAACTAAATAATTTATTTGTGATTTATGTATAATATTACCATTAAAACACGCTAGTTTTATCTTTAATTTAGTATTTTTAGAAAAATTATACAGTAAACGTGCAGCAATACCAGGATGTTTAGATGAACAAGCAATTAATGTTGGTCCATTAAACAAATTAAATAAACATTTAAAATTGTTATTTTCTTTGATAACACGATTAATTAGAGTATTTTTTATTATAAAAATATTAATATTCTGCTGATACGCATCTTTTCTTAGAGAATTGATTTCATTTGCACTAACACCATGATAATCAGCAACAACAACAGATAATACATTAACAAATAATTTATGAATACTATTTATGATATTAGATTTTTCATTAATATTTAAAACCATAATAATTCTTATTATACAAAATAATTATTAATTAAAATTATATTTTTTAAAAATTTGTAAATATTATTTATTTTTTAGTATACTTAAAAAATTAATATTAATACCAATACCCATGGTTGTAGATAAATATATTTGATTTATTAAGTTATTTTTATTTAGAATAAATTTATTTTTAATTATTGACAATATTAATGTTTTTAAATTTTCTATTATTTTGTTTTTACTAAAATTTATTCTACCTATAGAAGTATGTATAACACCATATTTATCATTATAATAAATAATCTTTCCTAATTTTATTTCGTTAATTACTGAAACAATATCGTTAGTAACAGTACCTAATTTAGGATTAGGCATAATATTTCTTGGTCCTAATATACTACCTAATTTACTAACTAATGGCATAGCATCTGGCGATGCTATAACAAAATTTATTTTTTCTTTTTTATGATTTTTTATATAGAAAAATAATTCTTCCATACCAATCATAGTAATACCGATCTTTTTGATTAATTCAATTTGTTTTTTATCTTGAGTAAAAACTGCTATTTTCATTACTTGACCATTATTGTGAGGTAAAATCACTGTACCTTTAATATTATGATCTATTTTTTTAGTATTAATGTTAAGTTTTATAGCAGCATCAACACTTTCAACAAATTTAATAGTATTATTTTCTTTTAAAATATCAATTGCTTGACTAATTTCATAACATCTACTACTATTTATCTTTTTGTATAAATTATTCATTCTTTTACTTACTTTACTCATTAATAGTTATTCCCATAGATGCAGCTGAACCAATAATAGATTTAATTATTGATTCTAATTTAACTGTGTTCATATCTTTTATTTTTAATTGAGCAATTTCTTCAATCATACTACGACTAATTTTACCAACTATATCTTGTCCTGGTTTTTTAGAACCTGCCTCTATATTAATTATTTGTTTTAACAAAAAAGTAACTGGTGGACTTTTACATGTAAAAGTAAAAGAGTTATCAGTATAAATTGTTATTATAGTAGGTAACGGAGTATTATTTTTTATTCCTGAAGTTATATGATTAAATTTTTTACAAAATTCCATTATATTAACCCCATGTTGTCCTAAAGCAGGACCAATTGGTGGAGATGGAGTAGCTACTCCAGACGGTATTTGCAACTTAACTATAGATTTTATTTTTTTAGCCATAAAATTTAAATTAAATAATACTACTATAAAATAATTATTAATATAATAACATATAGTTATTATATATCAATTTTTTTCTACTTGCGAAAAATCTAATTCTACTGGAGTAGATCTTCCAAAAATAGAAACAGATACTTTTAATCTACTTTTTTCATAATCTACTTCTTCTACTATTCCATTAAAATCGGAAAATGGCCCGTGATTTACTCTTACTAATTCACCTAATTCGAATATTACTTTTGGTTTTGGTTTATCACCTGCTTTTTGTAATCTATCAATAATAACTTTAATTTCTTTATCACTTATTGGTGTAGGACGATCAGAATGTCCTCCCACAAATCCCATAACTTTTGGTATACTACGAACTAAGTACCAACTATCATTAGTTAATACCATTTGTACTAATACATATCCAGGAAAAAATTTTCTTTCACTTTTACGTCTTTGTCCCCGTTTTATTTCTACTACTTCTTCTGTAGGAACTATAATATCACCAAATAATTGTTCCATTTTATATAGCTTAATATATTCTTTAATAGATAAAGATACTTTTTTTTCGAAACCAGAAAAAACTTGAATTACATACCAATTTTTTGTAACAGATATATTCATACTATATTTTTAATTTGGTAATAAATGAAATAATATTAATTAATAATGTATCTAATCCCCATATTATTAATGACATTATAATTGTTACTACAGTAATAATTATTGTTATATTTATTGCATCTTTATAATTAGGCCAGCTAACTTGTTTTAATTCTTTATAAGATTGTATTATCATTTTTATTATATTATTCTTTCTTAAGAAGTATAATATCATAATACTAGTGATAATTGTAATAAATGTTACACATAAATTGCTATAGTAACTAGATATCATAAATATGATTAATACTAACAGTGTAGTAATCAATAATTTTTTTACATGTTTTCTAAGAAAATTTACTATATTAATTTTTATAAACATTTAAGTATTTTTAATAAAAATTTGTACAAACTAAATATAAGTACCTAATTTATTACAGGTACTTATAAAAGTAAGTACTTAATATTTATTTTAGTAAATAATATAATTCTTTAAGAAATAATATTTGTAACTACTCCAGCTCCAACTGTACGACCACCTTCACGAATTGCAAATCTTAAACCATTAGTCATAGCTATAGGAGAGATTAAACTTACAATCATTTTTACATTATCACCAGGCATAACCATCTCAATATCATTAGATAATTCAATACTTCCAGTAACATCAGTAGTTCTAAAGTAGAATTGGGGTTTGTAACCATGAAAAAACGGAGTATGTCTTCCGCCTTCATTTTTATTTAATATATATACTTCTGCTTCAAATTTAGTATATGGTTTAATAGATCCTGGTTTTGATAATACTTGTCCCCGTTCTACTTCTTCACGTTTTGTTCCTCTTAGTAGCACTCCTATATTTTCTCCTGCACGTCCTTCGTCTAATAATTTACGGAACATTTCTACTCCAGTACAAACTGTACTAATAGTTTGTTTAATGCCAACTATTTCTACCTCTTCACCGATTTTAATTATTCCTTGTTCTACACGTCCAGTTACTACTGTACCTCTACCAGAAATAGAAAATACATCTTCTATAGGTAATAAAAATGGTTTATCTATATCTCGTTTAGGTTGAGGAATATAATTATCTAAAGTATTAGCTAATTCTATAATTTTATCTGTCCATACATTATCGCCTTCTAAAGCCTTTAAAGCAGAACCTCTAATAATTGGAGTATTATCACCAGGAAAATTATATTGTGACAATAATTCTCTAACTTCCATTTCTACTAACTCTAATAATTCATTATCTTCAACCATATCACATTTATTCATAAATACAACTATGTAAGGTACACCTACTTGTCTACTTAATAAAATATGTTCTCTTGTTTGAGGCATAGGGCCATCTGTAGCTGCAACTACTAAAATAGCTCCATCCATTTGAGCTGCTCCAGTAATCATATTTTTTACATAATCAGCATGACCAGGACAATCAACATGAGCATAATGTCTAATTCTTGTATCATATTCTACATGAGATGTATTAATAGTGATACCTCTTGCTTTTTCTTCTGGAGCATTATCAATTTGTTCAAAAGCACGAGCTGTACCACCATATATTTTAGATAAAACAGTAGTTATAGCAGATGTTAAAGTAGTTTTACCATGATCTACATGACCTATTGTACCAACATTAATATGTGGTTTATTTCGACAAAATTTTTCTTTAGACACGATTAATTCCTTAAATTAAAGTTATTAAAATATAATTAAATAAAATAAAAATACATATTTATTTACTACGATTTTCTATTATGGTTTTAGTAATTTTACTTGGTGTTTCTTGGTATTTAAAAAACTCCATAGAGTATGATGCTCTACCTTGTGTTTGTGAACGTAAAGATGTAGCATAACCAAACATTTCTGCAAGTGGTACCTCGGCATATATAATTTTGTCATTATTTAAATTATCTATACTATTAATAATTCCTCTACGTCTATTTAAATCTCCAATAAGATCACCCATATAATTCTCTGGCGTAATAATTTCTATATTCATAATTGGTTCAAGTAATATTGGTTGTGCTTTCATAAAAGCTTCCTTAAAAGCTATAGCACTAGCTATTTTGAATGCTATTTCTGATGAGTCAACTTCATGATATGATCCGTCAAAAACAGTTACTTTAATATTCACAATTGGGTAACCAGCAAGAATACCACTACTCATTTGTTCACGAACACCTTTATCTATAGCTGGAATATATTCTTTAGGAATTACCCCACCAACTATTTCATTTATAAATTCATAGTTTTTTTCTTTAGATTTAATTGGTTCAATACGTAACCAAACATGACCAAATTGACCTCTACCTCCAGATTGACGAATAAATTTACCTTCTTGCTTAACCATTTTTTTTATAGTTTCTCTGTATGAGACTTGGGGTTTACCAATGTTAGCATGTACATCAAACTCACGATACATACGGTCAACTAAAATTTCTAAATGTAATTCACCCATACCAGAAATAATAGTTTGACCAGATTCATGGTCAATACAAAATTTAAAAGATGGATCTTCTTGTGTAAGACGAATTAAAGCAGCACTCATTTTTTCTTGATCAATTTTAGTTTTTGGCTCTAATGATAAAGATATAACTGGTTCAGGAAATTCTATATTTTCTAAAATAATTGGATAATTTGGATTACATAATGTATCTCCAGTAGAGATATTTTTTAATCCTATTGCTGCGGCAATATCACCTGCTCTAACTTCCTTTATTTCATCTCTTTTATTAGCATGCATCTGTACAATACGACCAAGCCTTTCTTGTTTATTTTTTGTTGAATTAAGTAACACCTGACCAGACTTGATAACTCCAGAGTAGACTCTAAAAAATGTTAAGTTACCTACAAATTGATCATTAGCTATTTTAAAAGCTAATGCAGAAAACGGCTCATTGTCTTTTGGAAGGCGAAAAGTACTAGTTTCTTTATCCATAAGAACTCCATTGATATTTTTTATATCATTAGGAGACGGTAAATAATCAATTATTGCATCTAACATAGTTTGAATGCCCTTATTTTTAAAAGCAGAACCACAAGTAACTATAGTAATTTCATTGTTCAATGATCTATAACGTAACGCTTGTTTAATTTCGTTCTCACTAAGAGAACCATGAGATAAATACTTATCCATTAATTTTTCTGAACTTTCTGCTGCAGATTCTAATAATTTTAGATGCAACGAATATGATAATTCAAATAATTCTTTAGGTATATCAGTGATACTATATTTAATTCCATAATCTTGATCTTTCCAAATAATTGCTTTCATTTTTATTAAATCTATCACCCCAATAAAATTATCTTCTTTTCCTATAGCTAATTGAATTGGTACAGGATTAGCATTTAACTTATTTTTTAGCTGTTCTATTACCTTTAAATAATCAGCTCCAACTCGATCCATTTTATTTATAAAAGCAATTCTAGGTACTTTATACTTATTAACTTGTCTCCATACTGTTTCAGATTGTGGTTGTACCCCACCAACAGCACAATAAATCATAACAGCGCCATCTAAAATTCTCATTGATCGTTCTACTTCTACTGTAAAATCTACATGTCCAGGAGTATCAATAATATTAATTCTATGGGTATCATATTGTTTATGTACACCTGACCAAAAACAAGTTGTTGATGCTGAAGTAATTGTTATTCCCCGTTCTTGTTCTTGTATCATCCAATCCATAGTAGCATCACCATGATGAACTTCTCCAATCTTATGATTTACACCAGTATAAAATAGAATTCTTTCAGTAGTAGTAGTTTTTCCTGCATCAATGTGTGCACTTATACCAATATTACGATATTTAGTAATAGGTGTAACACGACTCATATAAATTCCTCTTTTAAATGATAAAGTATATTATTACCATCTATAATGAGCAAAAGCTTTATTAGCTTCTGCCATACGATGTGTATCTTCTCGTTTTTTTATTGCTGATCCTTTATTATTAATAGCATCAAATAATTCGTTAGCTAAACGAATCATCATAGATTTATCTTTACGTTTACGAGCAGCAATAACTATCCAACGCATTGCTAATGTATTTCTTCTATTTGTATTAACTTCTACCGGAATTTGGTAAGTGGATCCTCCAACTCTTCTAGATTTTATTTCAACAACTGGTCGTACATTAGATAATGCTAACTCTAATATCTCTATTGGTTTTTTATCAATTTTTTTTAATAAAATATTTATAGCACCATATAATATCTTTTCTGCAACAGATTTCTTACCATTTTTCATAATGATATTAATAAATTTTGCTAAAACCAAAGAGTTAAATTTATGATCTGGTAATATAATATTCTTATTATTTGAACGTCTTCTAGACATTTAACTACCTATTATCATTATAAAATACATTATATTCAAACTTTATATATTAAATCAGTTATAATTAATTTTTTTTAGTACCATATTTTGATCTACCCTTTTTTCGGTTTTTAACTCCAGAAAAGTCTAATGCTCCTCTTACAGTATGATATCTTACTCCTGGTAAATCTTTTACTCTACCCCCCCTAATAAGAACAACTGAATGTTCTTGTAAATTATGACCTTCCCCACCTATATATGAAGTAACTTCAAACCCATTAGTTAATTTTACACGACATACTTTTCGTAAAGCGGAATTAGGTTTTTTTGGAGTTGTAGTATAAACACGGGTACATATTCCTCTCTTTTGTGGACATTGATTTAGAGCTGGAACATTATTTTTTATATTTTTTATAGATCTTGCCTTACGTACTAATTGATTTATAGTAACCATAAATATAGCCAACTTTTTAGTTTAAAAAATTAAAACTAATTTTATTATATTTTTAATTATAAAAATTTAAATTACCTATTTACTAAGTAATTTGTAATTATAACATATTTGCAATTACACTACTAGCCAATAAAGTAATATTTATTTAATATATCCTCATTTAATTCTATATAATTCTACTATATTTTTTAATCTTCATGATAAATAAAGTTATATAATATTTTTATTCCACATTCACTAAGAATACTTTCTGGATGAAACTGTATTCCATATAGTGGTAAATTACGATGTTTAATAGCCATAATTTCTTTATTATTATTATATATACTCCAAGCATTAATTAAGAAATAATCTGGTAAGTTTTCTGTAGAAATGGTTAATGAATTATACCTTGCGGCTTTGAATGGATTATTTATATTATAAAATATATCACTTCTGTTATGAATAATATTAGATTGTTTACCATGCATAATAAAACTTGATTTGATAATTTTTGCTCCAAATACTTTACCTATTATTTGATGACCTAAACATATTCCTAATATAGGTATAGTACCAGAAAAATGTTTTATTATTTTCGAAGATATGCTTAATGAGTTAGGTGATCCTGGTCCTGGAAGGATTATTATTTTGTTTGGATTTATATTATTAATATCATTAATATCTACTACATCTTGTTTATAAATTAAAACGTTACTAACACCAATCATTTTAATATAATGATATGTATTCCAATTAAATGAATCATAATTATCTATTAATAATATTTTCATATTATTTGCCTATTATTTTGTTTAACTATTTTATGCTAATTACTTTATATACTTTACTTAAAGTATTTTTAGCTATAATCTTAGCTTTTTTATTACCACTAATTAATATACTATTTAAATATTTTTCCTTATTTCTAATAGAAAAATAGTTTTTTTGTATTCTAAATAGAAAATTATTAATTTCATTAGCTACTATTTTTTTAAGCTGTTTGTAATTAATATTATTAAGATCTTTTTCTAAATTTACTATATTTATATTAGTAAGTACGGATAATATATTTAGTAAATTAGAAATTCCTGGTTTATTTTTTAAATCATATTTTATAATTGGTGGATTATCAGAATCAGTAATAGCATTATTAATTTTTTTTGTAACTAGTTCTGGCTTATCTAATAAAGAAATATAATTATTATTATTAATATCTGATTTAGACATTTTTTTCATAGGATTAAGTAAAGATGTTATCTTACTTATTTTTGCTATAAGTGGTTTGGGTATAGTAAAAATATTACCATACTTGTTATTAAAATTTTTTGCTATCTCTCTACTAAATTCTAAATGTTGTTTTTGGTCATAACCAACTGGCACATAATTAGTTTGATATAATAATATATCTGAAGTCATCAATATCGGATAAGTAAATAATCCAACTGTAATTTTATTTGATAAATGATTATATTTCATATACTTATTTTTAAATTGTGTCATATGTTTTAATTTATTCCAATTAACACAACAACTAAGTATCCAATGTAGTTGACTATGTTCAGCTATTTTGGATTGTAAGCAAATAATGCTTATATCAGGATCAATGCCGCAAGCTAAGTATAGTGCCAATGTATTTAATGATAATGTTTTTAAGTTACTATAATTATTATTAGTAATAGCATGTAGATCAGCTATACAATAAATACACTTATGTGTGTTTTGTATATTTATCCACTGTTTAATTGCACCAATATAATTACCAATTGTTAAATTATTTGATGGCTGCATAGCACTAAAAACTATATTTTTAATTAACATAAGTTTTATAATCTAATTATATAATTTTATTAATTATAATAATATTACTTAATATACATTATATATTACCATTTAATATTTTTGATTTAATATTTTTTATAGTTAGAAAATAATTATCACTATTAAAAATTTCTGATCCAATAACAAAAATATTTGCTCCCATTTTAGAAATTATTTCTATATTATTTAATTTAATACCACCATCAACAGCAATATCAATATCTAAATTGTTATTTGTTATAATATTATTTAATTGTTTTATTTTGTTTAACACAGATGGTATAAATAATTGATTACTATATCCTGGATTAACTGACATAATTAATACTAAATCAATTTTATCTATAACATATTCTAAATAAGATAACGGTGTAGCTGGATTAAATGCTAATCCTGCTTTACATCCATAATTTTTAATAATTCGTAATAGTTTATCTATATGACTAGTTGCTTCTACGTGAAAAGATATATAATTAGCTCCAGCTTTAGCAAAATCTAATATTAATGATTCTACTGGATTAACCATTAAATGGACATCAATTGGGGTAGTTATACCATAATTTCTTAGTGATTTTAATACTAATGGTCCAATAGTTAAATTAGGTACATAATGATTATCCATAACATCAAAATGTATTAAATCTATTCCTGCTTTAACTACATTTTCTATATCTTGACCAAGAAAAGCAAAATTAGCAGAAATAATAGATGCAGAAATTAATGTATTCTTCATTTTTTTATTTAAAATTTTGAAAGTAAATCTTGTTTACTATCTAAAATAGATTTAATTATTATTTTTTTATCTACATTATAAAATATTTTTGCTGTACCAATACTAGTTGGTAATATTAAATTAATATTATTCATATTATTTTTCTTATCATATTTTATAATATTAATGTAATCATTAATATTTATATTTTTTGGACCAAGTATAGGTAATTTAGCTTCTATTATCAATGATCTAATTAATTTAGCATCTTTGATTTTAATTATATTAAGATTTAAAGAAACATAAGTAGCTATAATGATACCAACAGCAATTGCTGATCCATGAGACCAATAATTATAATTAGTATATTTTTCTATTGCATGACCAAAAGTATGTCCAAGATTTAATAATATTCTTGATATATTATCAATTTTATTTTTATTTATTATGTTTACTTTTAATTTACAACAAGTAATAATACATCGATATAAAAATTTTAATTTTAACGAAATTAAATTTTTTATATTTCTTTTTACCCAAAAGAAAAAATCTTTATCCATTATTATACCATACTTAATAACTTCTGATAATCCAGAATAAATTTCCTTTTTTGATAATGTATTTAAAAAATTTAATCCAATTATTATTGATTTAGGTTCATAAAATGTACCAATCATATTTTTACCATACTTATGATTTATAGAATTTTTATTTCCTATACAAGCATCTACTTGAGCAAGTAAAGTAGTAGGAATATGAATAACATCAATACCTCTTTTATAAATTGAAGCAATAAAACCAGATATATCACTTATTACACCGCCACCAAAAGAAATAATAATAGTATTATTGTCATAATTTTTTTTTAAAAGTACTAAAATAATATTATTTACTGTTGTCATAGTTTTATATTTTTCACCATCAGGTATAACAATATATTCTAAATAGTTAGTAACACTATAGAACAACTTTTTTAATTTACTTAAATATAATGATGCAATTAATTTGTTTGTTATGATTAATATTCTTCTATTTTTTAAAATACTAAAATTATAGTCTAATTCATTGAATATGTTATTTGATATTAAAATATTACATGAATTATATTTTAATAATTTTTTCATAAATTTATTAACTTTATAATACTGTTAATAACATCATTAATATTCTTTTTATCTGTACTAATTACAAAATCAGAAATTGTTTCATATAAACAATTACGTTTAATTGATAGATGTTTTAATATAATTTTAGGATTGTTTAGTTTTAGTAATGGTCTATTAATATAACTATTCATTCTTAATAGTTGTGATTCAACACTAGTTTTTAAATAAATTATTTTTCCATATAATGGTAAATATTTTAATAAAGTTTTTGATTCTATAACACCACCTCCAGTAGATAATAATATATTATTTCTTTCGATTAAATTTAATATTACATTTTCTTCAACTTTTCTAAATGTATTTTCTCCATCAGTAAAAATTTCACTTATATTAGCCTTAGTAAAATCTTGTATTTCGTAATCAGAATCAATAAATAACATATTTAATTTCTTAGCTATATAAAATCCAATAGTAGTCTTACCAGAAAACATTGGTCCTACTAAAAATATATTTCTATTTTTACTTATCATAAATATTAATATATACTAAAAATAGTTTTTATAGAAATATATTTATACTTGATAAACAAAGATATTATAGTTTTCATAAAGACTATTAAATTTGGTTAGTAATATATTTAATTATATAGGTGAATTTGTAAATCTTTTATTATTTAACTTCCTATTTTTTAATAAATTTTTATACATAAAATGAATATTAATAATTTAAAAAAGGAAATAGAAAAGTACGGTATAAAGAAATTTAAGAAAATATTATATAATTCCAATTTTTCTATACTTCTTAAAGAAGAACAAAATATTAATTATTCTGATTTAAATAGAGTATTAACTACTAATTATGGAGCTATTTCAATAAATACAGTACCATTTACAGGTAGATTACCATTAGATAAATATATAGTATGTGATGATAATACTAAAAATAAAGTTTGGTGGACAAATAATAGTAACAATAAACCAATAAATATTAATACTTGGTGTTTTTTAAAAAAGCTAATTATTGATCAACTTAGTAACAAAAAAATATTTATTGTAGATTTTTTTTGTGGTACTGATATACATAATAGATTAAAAATTAGATTTATTACAGAAATACCTTGGCAAGCACATTTTGTAAGAAATATGTTTATTATGCCAAATAAAAGAGATTTAAAAAAATTTAAACCTAATTTTGTTATATTAAATGGAGCTAGATGTAAAAATAAAATGTGGAATAAATATAACTTAAATTCAGAAATATTTATTGCTTTTAATTTTACTGAAAATATGCAAATTATAGGTGGAACCTTATATAACGGAGAAATAAAAAAAGGAATATTTTTAATTATGAATTATTTTTTACCATCACGTAATGTTCTATCAATGCATTGTGCAGCTAATATGAGTAAAAATAATGATGTAACTTTATTTTTTGGTTTATCAGGTACTGGAAAAACCACATTATCTAATGTAAAAAACTATTATTTAATAGGAGATGATGAACACGGTTGGAGTGAAAATGGTCATGTATTTAATTTTGAGGGAGGATGTTATGCTAAAATTATAAATTTGACAAATATTAATAATCCAGAAATATTTTCTGCAATAAAAAAAAATGCTATGTTAGAAAACGTAGTAGTTTTAGATAACGGTTTTGTAGATTTTTCAGATAATAAAAATACAGAAAATACTAGAGTATCATTTCCAATTAGTTATATTAGAAAAAAGAATAAATCTGAATTATTTACAAATAATGTTAAAAATATAATATTTTTAACTGCTGACTATTTTAGAGTATTACCATTAGTATCTATTTTATCATTAGAACAATCTTTGTATTATTTTTTATCAGGTTTTACTACAAAATTATCAAATACAGAATTAAATATAATTAAACCTACCCCGACATTTTCAGCTTGTTTTTCTGAACCATTTTTACCACTGCATCCAATTGTATATACTAAATTATTAACTAATCACTTATTAAAGAATAATATTAATGTATTTTTAGTTAATACTGGTTGGGATTATTATGGTAATCGTATATCTATTAAAAAAACTAAAATTATAGTAAACAATATATTAAATTTTAATATTAATAAAAAATCATTAAATATTATACCAATATTTAATTTATCAATACCTAAGTTTTTAGATGGATTAGATCCTAACTTATTAGATCCACGTAATTATTATATAAATAAAGAAATATGGAAATATAAAGCAAAAATATTAGCAAAATTATTAAAAAATAATTTTAACAGATTTTTAGATACTGATTTAGGTAAACTAATAATTAAATTTGGACCTAAAATTTAATTCTAAAATTTTATCTAAATTTTTTAATGAAGTTATATAAAATATTATAGAAATTATTACTTTCTGATATAAATGGCATATGTGCTGAATTTTCTAATATAAAATTAGTATTTTTTATATTATTTTTATTCAAAAATGCTATTTTGTATGGTACTATATTATCCAGTTTACCATATATAGTAATATGTGGTATGTTAATGTAATTTATTAATTTTCTTAGGTCAGTATCCTTTAGTAATTTTAAGCCAAACATTAATGTTTTTATGGATGGTATTTTATGTTTTAAAAAGATGCTTTTTAAATTAATTTTTTCTTTTTTTGTTAGTTTAACATTAATATTTTGCAAATAAATAAATTTTAGCATTGTTTTGATACAATTATTATTTAACTCTTTAGCAAAATTAACTAATGTTGTATTAGAAACACCAGGCCAATTATAATCTGCACAAAAATATGGTGAGGAAGAAACTAATACTAATCCCTTAAAAATATTTGGATACATCAAAACCATTTTAGTTGCAATTAATCCACCTAATGACCAACCTACTAAGATTATATTATTAATATTAATGTCATTCATAATGATATTAACTAACTGATCTAATGTATATAAACTTATTTCTTTACTATAACCATATCCAGGTAAATCAAATAAGTGTACCAGAAAATTTTTTTTTAATTTTTTTACTAAATTTAACCAAATTTTCGAATTTATACCCCAACCATGTATCAATACTATATTAATATTACCTGTACCATAAATTTTCCAATTTAAAAATTGCATAGTGAATAATTAAATATTACTTATAGAATAATAATTCCTAGTGAGTTTAATAAATCTTAATATCAATAATTTAGATAAGTTAAAATTAATTATAAATAAAATTCTTTACAATTGCTAATATAATTACTATTATTATGCAGTTTGATATTTATTAATATTTAAAATATATTTTATTATTCTTAACTTTTCAAAACTTTATATTATAAGTATTATATATTTATGTATTACATGTAATAAATTATATTCATTAATGTAACAAAATTTTACTATGAATAATCAAAGAATTAGAATTAAACTTAAAGCATTTGATCATAAATTAATTGATCAGTCTACTGCCGAAATAGTTGAAACAGCTAAACGTACCGGAGCACAAGTAAGAGGACCAATTCCGTTACCTACAAATAAAGAACGTTTTACAATATTAATTTCACCTCACGTTGATAAAGATGCTCGTGATCAATATGAAATTAGGACTCATAAAAGGTTAATAGATATTGTTGAACCTACTGAAAAAACGGTGGATGCTCTTATGAAACTAGATTTAGCTGCTGGGGTAGATGTTCAAATTAGTTTAGGTTAGGATAATAGTTTATTTTTAAGTATTTTGTTAAATTATCAGAGGTTACAAATTAATGATTGGATTATTAGGATATAAAGTTGGTATGACACGTATATTTAATAGTGATGGTCTATCTATACCTGTTACAGTAATAATAATTAAAGATAATTATATAACACAAATTAAAAATAAAAATATTGATGGTTACAATTCAATTCAAGTTACTACTAGCTATAATAAAAAAAATAAATTGAATAAACCACAACTTGGAATTTTTATCAAAGCTGGTATAAAAAATGGTCATAAATTACATGAATTTAGATTAAAAGACGGTACACTTATTAAAAATTTAATGATTGGTCAGGCAATTAATATTGATATATTTAATAATATTAAAAAAGTTGATATAACTAGTATATCTAAAGGTAAGGGTTTTTCTGGAACTATAAAACGTTGGAATTTTAGTGCTCAAGATAGTTCTCATGGTAATTCTTTATCTCATAGAGTACCTGGATCAATAGGACAAAATCAAACTCCTGGTAGAGTTTTTAGAGGAAAAAAAATGGCTGGTCATCTTGGTAATCAAAGAATTACTATTCAAAATATGTCAATAATGGGTATTGATAATAACAATAAAATACTATTAATTAAAGGATCAATACCAGGTTATAGTGGTAGTCAGGTAATAATAAGACCATCTATTAAAATTAAACACAATAATAAAATATAAAAGAGAAATTTTAAATGAAAGTAATGTTAAATGATGTTAAAGAATATATTGATGTTTTAGATTGTGTTTTTAATTATAAGTTTAACTTAGATCTTATAAATCAATCTTTATTTTATTATCTAAATAGTATCCATAAAGGCACAAAATCACAAAAAAATAGATCTGAAGTTTCTGGGTCTGGAAAAAAACCATGGCGTCAAAAAGGTACTGGAAGAGCTAGAGTTGGTAGTATAAGAAGTCCAATATGGCGTTCTGGAGGAGTTTCTTTTGCTGCTAATTCAAAAAATTTGGGTATTATCAAAATTAATAAGAAAATGTATAAGGGAGCAATTAAAAGCATATTATCTGAATTATTAAGAAAGAAAAGATTAATAATTCTTAAAGATTTTATTATTAATAGTTTTAAAACTAAAGATTTATCTACAAAATTAAATTCTATATGTTCTGGTAAAATATTAATTATAGTAAATAAATTAGATAAAAACTTATTATTGTCATCAAGTAATCTAAATAAGGTAGATGCAATAGAAGTTATGCGAATTAATCCAGTTTCTTTAATGAAAGCTGATAACATTATTATTACTATTGATGCAATAAGAAAAATTGAAGAGAAATATTTATGATAAATAAAACTAGATTGTTTCAACTATTACGTAATCCATATTCATCAGAAAAATCTTCTATTGCTACTGAAAAGAATAATACTGTAGTATTTGTAGTTTCTATTAATGCTAATAAATTAGAAATAAAAAATACTATATCTAAATTATTTAATGTTAAAGTAATAAAAGTACGTACTTTAATAATCAAAGGAAAATCAAAAAAACTTAAAAACAATAGTATTAATTATCGTAGTAACTGGAAAAAATCTTATATTACATTAAGTAGTAATAGCAAGAGTATTAGTGTTATAAATAGTATTAATAATTCTAGAGGATAAAATGGTAATAGTTAAATTTAACCCTACATCTCCAGGTAGACGACATGCTAATAAATTAATTAATCCTTTATTGTATAAAGGAAAACCTTTTAGTAAATTAACTAAAAGAATTAGTAATTCTGGTGGCCGTAATAATTATGGGCGTATTACCGTACGACATGTCGGTGGTGGTCATAAAAAAAAGTATCGTATTATTGATTTTAAAAGAAACAAAGATAATATAGTAGCTAAAGTTAAACATATTGAATATGATCCAAATAGATCTGCAAATATAGCATTAATCCTATATAAGGATGGTGAATATCGTTATATTCTATGTCCAAAAAATATTAAAGTCGGTGATTTAGTAGAATCTGGTAATCACGCACCAATTAAAATTGGTAATACTTTGCCAATGCGTAATATACCAACTGGATCTATTGTACATAATATAGAAATGAAATTAAAAAAAGGCGGGCAAATAGCTAGATCAGCTGGCTCTTATGCTCAAATTATGTCATTTAATAAAAAAAATGTAATTTTAAGATTAAAATCTGGACAACTAAGAATAATAAATTATAATTGTCGTGCTACTTTAGGAATTGTAAGTAATGAGGAACATATGTTAAAATCGCTAGGAAAAGCTGGAGCTAGTCGTTGGAGAAATATTAGACCTACAGTACGTGGAACTGCAATGAACCCAATTGATCATCCACATGGTGGTGGTGAAGGTCGTAATTTTGGTAAACATCCGGTTTCTCCTTGGGGTAAATCAACAAAAGGAAAAAAAACTCGTAATAATAAACGTACTAATAAATTTGTTGTAAATAATTATTATAATAGTTAAATTAACATTTTATAGGATATAAATATTATGCCTCGTTCTTTAAAAAAAGGACCATTTATAGATTTTCATTTATTAAAAAAAGTAGAAAAAGCAATACAAGATAATAATAAAATACCAATTCGTACCTGGTCTCGTAGATCAACTATATTTCCTAATATGATTGGTTTAACTATATCAGTACATAATGGCAGACAACATATACCAATTTTTATTGTTGATGATATGGTAGGACATAAATTAGGTGAATTTGTTCCGACAAGAACATATAGAGGACATATTGCTGATAAAAAATTAAAAAAGAGATAAATATTAATGAGTATAATTTTTGCTAAATATCTTTATGCTAGATCTTCTTCTCAAAAATTACGTCTGGTAGCAGATTTAATAAAAAGTAAAACAGTTGTTAATGCTTTAAATATATTAACATTTACTAATAAGAAGTCAGCTAGACTAATAAAAAAAACTTTATTATCTGCTATTGCTAACGCGGAATATCGTAATTTTAATAAAAGTAATATGATTATCCAACAAGTATTAATTACGTCTGGTCCAACTATAAAGCGTATTATGCCACGTGCTAAAGGTAAAGTTGATTACATAAAAAAAAGGACTAGTCATATTAAAGTTATTTTATCAAACGTTAATTCTGGGAAAAATAATGGGTCAAAAAGTTAATCCAAATATTATTAGATTAGGTTTTATTAAATTATGGAATTCTACTTGGTATGCTAATAAAAAGGATTTTGCTAAAAATATAGATAATGATTTTAAAGTTAGACAATTTATATACAAAAAACTATCAAAGGCTTTAATTTCTCATATAATAATAGAAAGACTTACTAAAAGTATTAGAATTAATATACATGCAGCTAGACCAGGATTAATAATAGGTAAAAATGGAGAAGATATTGAAAGTATTCGTAAATCATTATCAGTTATTACTAAAGTACCAACTCAAATTAATATTACCGAAATTCGTATACCTGAATTAAATTCTATATTAGTAGCAAAAAATATTTCTTTACAACTAGAGAAAAGAGTTATGTTTCGTAAAGTAATTAAAAGATCTATACAAAATGCTATGAAATTAGGAGCTAAAGGAATAAAAATAGAAATTAGTGGTAGATTAGGTGGTACTGAAATAGCTCGTACTGAGTGGTATAAAGAAGGACGTGTACCTTTACATACTTTACGTGCAGATATTGATTATGCTGATTCAAAGGCATATACTAATTATGGTATTATAGGTGTAAAGGTATGGATTTTCAAAGGAGAAATCTTAAATAAGGTAATTAAAAAATAACAATTATTTTATTAAAAGTTAATTAATTTATTTTAAAGAAAGTATTACTATATGTTACAACCAAAAAAAACTAAATTTAATAAAATGCATAAAGGCCGTAATAAAGGACTTACTTTTAATTCAAATATTAATTTTGGTTATTTTGGTATGAAGTCAATTAGTCATGGACGTATAACAGCTAAACAAATAGAATCAGCCAGAAGAGTTATTACTAAAGTTATGAAAAGACAAGGTAATATTTGGATAAGAATATTTCCAGATAAACCAATAACTAAAAAACCATTAGAAGTACGTATGGGCAAGGGTAAAGGTAATGTTGAATATTGGGTTGCTTTAGTAAAACCAGGAAGAGTTATTTATGAAGTTTCTGGTGTTACAGAAGAAATAGCTAAAGAAGCTTTCAAATTAGCAACAACAAAATTACCAATTAAAACAATTTTTATAAATAAAAATAAAATATGATTATAAAAAAAAATTTAAAAAATAGTAGTTTAGATAAATTGTATAAAGAACTAAATGAATTATTGCTAACCAGATTCAATATTAGAATTCAATTCTATAATAATAAACTAAAACAAGTACATATGATTAGAGAGAATAGAAGGAATATAGCTAGAATTAAAACAATTATATCAATGAAAAAAAATATTAATTAATATTATGTTAAATAGAGCTAAAATCTTATATGGTTATGTAATTAGTAATAAAATGAATAAAACAGCTACAGTAATAGTTAATCGTCTTGTAAAACATAGTAAGTATGGTAAATTTATAAAACGTACTACTAAATTGCATGTACATGATATTTATAATAGTAGTATTGGTGATAAGGTATGCATAATAGAATGTAGACCAATTTCTAGAACTAAGTCTTGGAAAATAATAAGGAACAATAATTAATAATTTTATAAAAGTTGGTATTTGAATATGATTCAAGAAAGAACACTATTATTAGTAGCAGATAATTCTGGAGCACGTTTAGTTATGTGTATAAAAGTATTAGGAGGATCAAGAAGACGTTATGCAAATATAGGTAATATTATTAAAATAGCTGTAAAAGAAGCTATTCCAAGAAGTAAAGTTAAAAAAGGTGAAGTATTGAAAGCTGTAATAGTTCGTACAAAAAAAGGAATACATAGATCTGATGGTTCATTAATAAGATTTGATAATAATTCTTGTGTGTTATTAAGTGATAATGAACAACCAATTGGTACAAGAATTTTTGGTCCTATTACAAGAGAATTAAAAATAGAAAAATTTATGAAAATTATATCTTTAGCTCCAGAAGTAATATAAATAAGGTAAATAATATATGTCTAAAAAAATACGTTATGGTGATAAAGTAATAGTAATAACCGGTAAAGATAAAGGAAAAACAGGAATAGTAAAAAAGATTTTAAAAAAGAATAAAGCAATAGTAGAAAATATTAATATTGTTACTAAACATCAAAAACCTATACCTAATATTAATCAGGCAGGTGGATTAGTAAAAAAAGAATCACCAATTAATATTTCTAACTTAGCTATCTTTAATAGTGAAACAAATAAACCTGATTATGTTAAATTTATATTTAAAAATGGTAAAAAAATTAGAGTATTTAAATCTAATAACTCTACTATTGATAGTGGATAACTTATATGTCAAATTTATACAAATTATATAAAGATAAAATATCTTATAATTTATTTCATGAGTTGCATTGTAGATCTATAATGCAAGTACCAAAAATAGATAAGATAACTATTAATATGGGAGTAGGTAAATCCGTAAATGATAAAAAAAT
>JAOBJT010000004.1 GCA_025728345.1 Candidatus Lightella neohaematopini
AAATCATATTACCAATAAGTATTATAATAAGTGTGTTTATTATTATACAATATATATATAACAATAATGAATTATTAGCTATATATAGCTGTGGATATGGTAAAAATATAATATATTTAATACTACTAATTATGAGTATTTTTATTATGCTTTTTACTACTATCAATAGTATGTGGATTGTACCAATATCTAACAAATATTATTGTCAATTATTATTTAATAATAAACAAAATGATATTAATCAATTAGTATTAAGTAATTTATCTACTAATATTAAAAATAATGATATTATTTTTAGTAAAATATTAAATAATATATTTTTAATAAAAATTAAAAAAAATAAATACTACTTAATAAGTACTGGTAGTGTTTATAATTTTATGTGTAATAAAAAATACAAATTAATTGTATTACTTAATGGTAATAATTATTATTATAACTTACTAAATCAAAATTTAGTAATAACAAAATTTAAAAAACACTATTTATTATTTTGTATTAAAAACAAGAAATATAATTTATTATCTAATCAGTTAAATTTAAATCAACTAATATCTAATGTTAATAATCAAAACATCAATGAACTACATTGGAGGTATAACTTAATATTATCAATACCATTATTTTATTTGCTATCTGCAATTATTTTAGTTAGTAACATTAAAAAAATATTAGGTATTTCATTTGTAATAGTACTATATATATTTTTTTTTATTATACAACACTTACTACGTATCAATATAACTAATTATTCACATTTGTTAATGTGGTTAGTTTATATATTTTACTTAATTATTACAATATTAACTAAATATTTAATTAAAAAGTTATTATTATGATCAGTAAAATTAATAAATATACCAAATTAGTGTTTGGTATATTAAATTTATATATTTTAAAAAATATTTTTATTTATACCATACAAATCTCATGTATTATAAGTTTATTATCTTGTATCAATAAATTAATTGAAATATCAGACAAAATACATAACTATTCAGTAATTCATATTATACTAATAATTTTATTTAATATTATTAAAGATATAGAATTATTTTTACCGATAATAATTTCTTTATCTGTATTATGTAGTATAATTTCATTAATAGTAAAAAACGAATTAATAATAATTCTAACACTAAAAAAAAAATGTTATCGAATTATAATATTAATAATTAAAATCAGTGTCATTACTTCAATATTTTTTTTATTAATTTTAGAAATTGTTTTGTCCTTTAATTATCTTTTATTTAATTTTAATATAAAAAAAAATATTACTAATCATAGTATTTATATTAAAAATAATAAAAAATCTATTTTAATAGATAATATTTATAATAATAAAATATTTGATATAAATATATTTTATACTACGAATAACAATAAACCATATAGTATATATCATGCTAAAACAGCAAAATTTGTTAAAAATTATTGGATATTATATGATGTAAGACATGTAAAATTGACAAAAACTATATCAAACAATTATATACCAATCTGTATATGGCATACTAATTTAACACCATATGAATTGCATATTTTTACTATAACTCCAGAATTATTATCTGTTAAACAATTATATCATCAAATTAATTTTTT
The DNA here is from genome assembly GCA_025728345.1 of Candidatus Lightella neohaematopini. GTDB lineage: Bacteria > Pseudomonadota > Gammaproteobacteria > Enterobacterales > Enterobacteriaceae > Lightella > Lightella neohaematopini_F. Next base: position 1,603 of record JAOBJT010000004.1, read on the forward strand.
AAAAAAAAATAATATGGACTATTATTATTATCAAATATATATGTGGAATAAATTATCATTACCAATTAATATTACTATTATTATATTTATTATAACTTCAATAAGTTTTCGTAAATTAGATACATTATCTATAAAAAATATAGTAATAAATAGCTTGACAGTAGATTTTTTATTTTACATCATACATCAATTTATACTATATATAAGTTTTATTATACATAATATACTACCAGGGGTATTAGTATTACACTTAATAATATTAATATACTGTATAAAAATAAATAAAAGTATATTGTAACTAATGTTTTATATTTTAAAGACCGAAGTGGCGAAATTGGTAAACGCAGTTAACTCAAAATTAACCGTCTCTTAAAGGACTTGTCGGTTCAAATCCGATCTTCGGTAAATACTAATTTACCGATTACGGAATATTATTCTACCTTTATTTATATCATAAGGAGTTAGCTCAACAATAACCTTATCTCCAGTAAGAATTCTAATATAATTTTTCCGCATCTTACCAGAAATATGAGCAGTAACTACGTGATTATTATCTAGTTTAACTCTAAACATAGTATTTGGTAATGTATCTAATACAGTCCCCCACATTTCAATATTATTTTTTTTATTCATAGTTATTAATAATTATTTAAATAATCTATGGCATCTAATGCAGCTATACAACCACTACCAGCTGCTACTATAGCTTGGCGATAATTACCATAAACTATATCACCAGCTGCAAAAACACCAGGTATAGAAGTTGAAGTTTTATAACGTTTATTAAAATTTGTATATATGTAATTATTTTTTAATACTAATTGATTATTGAATATATCTGTATTTGCAATATGACCTATTGCTAAAAATAGACCATTAATATTAATATTTATAATATTTTGATTTAATATATTTTTAATCTTAATACTAGTTAAAACATAATTATTACCTAATATTTCTTGAATAATACTATTTTTATATAATATTATTTTATTATTTTTAACTAAACACATAATTTTATCTACTATTATAGGTTCAGCATTAAATTTATCTTTTCTATGTATAATATATATTTTTTTGACAATATTTGACAAATATAAAGCTTCTTCTAATGCAGTATTACCACCACCAACAATAGCTACTATTTTATTTTTATAAAAGTTACCATCACATAATGCACAAGTAGATATGCCCTTATTTTCATAAGTTTTTTCTGATAATAACCCTAAACGACGAGAATATGTTCCAATAGCAATAATTATTACATCGCATTTATATATGTAATTATTACTATATAAAATAAAAGGATTAGCATTAAAATTAGTATTTATGATACTATCATTAATAATATCTATTTTATATTGTTTAATTTGTTTAAATAACTTATTCATTAAATCATAACCAGATATATTACATTCACCAGGCCAATTTTCTATATTAATAGTATTAATTAATTGTCCACCAATATTGTTACCAGTAATTAGTAATGGTTTTAAATTAGCACGGGCTGTATACATAGCAGCAGTGTAACCAGCTGGACCAGAACCTAATATGATTAATTTGTTATATTTATACATAAATTTTTAAAATAACTAATAATTTAATTAGTGTTAATCATTTATTTTTATTTAGTATTTATGGTAAAAATCATTTCTTATGAGAAATTTTATAATTAATTAACAACAAACTATCTATTTTAATGTATATTAATAAAAAACATTATTAAGTATTGAAACAATATTATAATTATTTATTAATCATAAGTTGAATAGTTTTTTTCAATGTCTTTAAGAGCAATAACTGTACATTTATCGTTAATCGTATTACTTAATATAGACATTCTTTCACTATTTTGTATATTTCTTGCTTTATTTGCAGCAATTAAAATTAAATCAAATACATTACCTACTTTTTCTACTGCTTTTTGTACAGTTATTCTTGCCATAAATACTCCCATTTAATAAAAAATTATTTTTTTGATATTTAGTTTTTAATTGTTCAACTAATATAATAGATCTTAATTGTTTTAAAGTTAGTTCAAATTTATCATTTATTATTAAGTAATTATATTCTTTGTAATGTTTTACATCATTATAAAATTGATTAATTCTATTTTTAATAACATGGACACTATCTTGACCTCTTAAATATAATCTATTATTTAATTCTCTTATAGACGGTGGGATTATAAATATACTACAAACATTAGATAATTTATTTTTAACTTGTCTTGCTCCTTGCCAATCTATATTTAAAATTATACTAGTATTGTTACTCATTAAGTTTTCTATATTTTTATAAGTAGTACCATAATAATTACCAAAAACAATAGCATATTCTAAAAAAAATTTTTTTCTAATCATCTCTTTAAATTCTTTTACTGAAACAAAGAAATAATGCTTACCATGTTTTTCTCCTATTCTTCTTTTTCTTGTTGTATATGAGACTGATATTGTTATATTTTTTAAAAATTTATTATTAATGAAAGATTTAATTAAACTAGATTTTCCAGTTCCACTAGGAGCAGAAATAATATATATTATACTGTAATTTAACATAATACATTAATATTAATTAATAAAAATTATTAAACTAGATATATTATACTTATTAAGTATAATTGAATTAATTTGTTTTTATTTTAGTATACAAAATCATTTCCTAAATACAACAATTTTACCTTTTTATTAGACCTGATCTCTTTAGATGTACCATGAGCAATAACTTGACCATGATACAAAATATATAACTCATCACATAAATCAAGAATTTCTTTAGTATTATGATCAGTAATTATTATTCCTAAACCATCATTATTAAGTTGTTTAATAATATTTTTTATATTTGATATCGATATTGGATCTATACCTAAAAATGGTTCATCAAATAATATAAATTTTGGATTAGTTGCTATAACACGAGCTATTTCTACTTTTCTACATTCACCTCCTGATAATGTATAACCAATATTATTGGTTAAATGTTCTATATTAAATCTTTTAATTAATGATAATACTAATTCATTTTTTTTTTATACGATAAATATTTTTTATTCTCTAATGCAACCATAATATTATCAAAAACACTTAAATTACGAAAAATAGAAGTTTTCTGCGGTAAAAAATTAATACCATAATGTACTCTTTTATGTATAGAAAATTTATTTATATTAACATCATCAATTAATATATCTCCTTTATTGTTTTTAACAATACCAATAATTATATAAAATATGGTGGTTTTACCAGAACCATTAGGACCTAATATACCTATTATTTTTTTTGAGTTAAAATATAAATTAATATTATTAATTATTATGGCATTATTATACTTTTTACTAAGATTTCTTACAATTAAGTAGCTCATTTATTATTTATATCTTAAAAAGACTTAATTAAAATATGCGCTTGTTTATTATCATTAAATGATATTATCTGTTTTTTATTAATTATATACATTATATACTTACTATAAGTATAAATGTTATTATAACAAATGTTAACATTGTTTATTAAAATAATAATATTTTTATTTACATTAAAATAAAATTGATTAGATTTACCTAATAAATTAATATTATTAATACATACTTTAATATGTATTAATGGTTTTCCATATCCATAAATTATATTAGTAATATTACTACAATTAGCATTGTTAATAATAGCTTGATTAGCATTAATTATTATATTGGAATATTTTATTTTAACATTACTACTAAATTTAATAGTATTATTAAATAAATTAATTATTTGTTTGTCTGATGATATTAAAACATTATTTTTCGTATTTGCTAATACATTATAGTTAACAAATAAAACTAATAATATATATAAAAAATTAATTATTTTTAGATAATTATAATAAATAACGAAGTAATTCATTTATTTAATTATATTAATATCTTTTGTTATTAGCTTAGTCAAGCTATTATATTTAATAACAATTTATCACATAAAGTTATATTTAATGTTATTAAATTAATAAACTAATTTATTTTGCGAAATAAGTAATAAATCACATACTTCTCTTACGGCTCCATTACCACCAGTATAATTAGTTACATAATTTGCTATCTTAAATAGAGCTGGATGAGCATCAGATACAGCTACACTAAACTTTACTAATTTCATAACAGGAATATCTATTAAATCATCACCAATATAAGCAGTATGATCAACAGTTAAATTTGTTTTATTTAATATTTCATATAATATCGGTACTTTATTTAGTTTATTTTGATAAATATACTTAATATTCAGAGTATTACAATAATAGTTAACTACTTTAGAGTATCTACCACTAATTACTGCAACTTCTATATTAAATTTTTTCAAACAAAAAATACCATAACTGTCACGAACATTAAATGATCTTAATTCTTCACCATTATGATCAACATAAATAATGTTATTAGTCATAACACCATCTATATCACAAACTAATAATTTAATATTTTTAGTAAGTTCCAATATTTGTTGTGTTACTAAACCATTATTAGTATTCTTTAGTTCTTTTTTATTCATTATTTTATTTATACAAAAATATCATATATATTAATTATACCAATTAATTTATAATTATCTATTACAATTAAATTTTTTATTTTATTTAATTTAATTAAATTAATAGCATTAATTAATGGTTGATTGGATTTAATACTAATTAAATTAGTTTTCATTATCGATGAAACTTTAGTTTGTTTTAAATTATTATTATCAAGTAAAAAATTTTTTATATCTTTATTTGTTACTATACCAACAACATGATTATCTTTACTACAAATAATTACTATGCCTAAAAAATTATCTATTTTCTGAATTACTTCATATAGTGAACTGTCACTACGCATTACTTGTAAATCTTTAATATTACGCATAACATCACTAACTTTAATTAAATTAGTATTTTTTATTGTACCTTCTGGATGTGACAAAATAAACTTATTTAAAGTAAATTTTCTTATTTTGGATAAAGTAATTGCTAAAGTATCACCAATTACTAACATAGCGGTAGTACTAGTAGTTGGTGCTAATCCAAATATACAAACTTCTTGTATAATATTAGTATAAATATTAACTTTAGATATTTTACTAATAGTATTACCGATATTTCTTGTTATGCTAATAATATTTACCTTTAAATATTTTAATGTTGGAATTAAAACTAGTAATTCTCTAGATTCTCCAGAATTGGATAATATTATGATAATATCATTACTAGATATCATACCTAAATCACCGTGACCAGCATCATTAGGATGAATAAAAAATGATGGAGTACCGGTACTAGAAAATGTAGCTGCTATTTTTTTAGCTATATGTCCAGACTTACCAACGCCCATTGTTATTACTTTACCTGTACAATGTAATATTAATTTACATGCATGATGAAAATTAACATCAATACATTCACTTAATTTTTTTAGGCAATCTATTTCTTTTTTTAAGATAGATTTACCAGTAGATATAAAATCAGAAGAAACTAATAATTCATTGTAAGACATATAAATTCCAATAGTATAACAAAAGTTAATAAAAATATAATTTTAATTTCTAATATAGAATTATAGTTGTTAAAATACAATATATTATTATCAATTAACAAACTTATTAAATTAATTAATATTTTATTTACAATACTAAATATAGTACAATTTATCACTAATAAAATTATTTTGCATGTAACTTTTATTATAATTATAATTATTCGTATTATTAATACACTTTAGTAATATAATTATGGATATAGAAGAAATAAAAAAAGATTTATTAGATTATTTATCTCCTGATGATTATCGTATTAACAATTACGATAATCATTTATGTGTTACAATAATAAAAGATAGTTTTATTAATTTAAGTATATTAGAAAGACAACAAGAAGTTTACAAACCATTAGTTAAATACATAAAGAGTAATATTATTCATTCTGTATCTATTACGACATATACTAAGAATGAATGGAAAAATTATAATAATAAGAAAAATAATTAGTATTTATAACTAAAATTTAATGAATAAATTTTATATTTATGGTCCAACTAAATTAAGTGGAAAAGTAAATATTTCTGGTGCAAAAAATTCTGCTTTACCGATATTGTTTGCTACATTATTAACAGAAAATATTGTAGAAATAAAAAATATACCTAAATTAAGAGATATTGATATAGCAATAAAATTATTAAACAAACTTGGCGCAAAAATTAAAAAAAGCAAATCAATATATATTAATCCTAAAAATATAGATATTTGTTGTCCACATTATTTATCAAATAATATACGTGCATCTATATGGATATTAAGTCCATTATTAGCTAGATTTGGTTATGGTATAATACCATTACCTGGTGGTTGTGCTATTGGTGCAAGACCAATAGATCTTCATTTATTTGGACTAAGAAAATTAGGAGCTAATATAATTATAAAAGATAAATATATTAAAGCATCAGTATCAGGAAAGTTAAAAGGGGTTTATATAAATATGGGTAAAATTAGTGTTGGAGCAACTTTAACTATCATGATTGCTGCAACATTAGCTATTGGTACTACAATAATAGATAATGCGGCTAAAGAACCAGAAATAATTGATACTGCTAACTTTTTAATCACTTTAGGTGCTAAAATATATGGAGCAGGTACTGATAAAATTATAATAAATGGAGTTAAGTATCTTAATGGTGGTGTTTATAAAATATTACCAGACAGGATAGAAACTGGTACTTTTTTGGTAGCTGCAGCTATTTCTAGAGGTCATATTACTTGTTATTCAACATATCCTAACTTATTAAATGAAGTATTAATTAAATTATATGAAGCAGGTGCTGATATTAGAACTGGTAAAAATTGGGTAAGTTTAAATATGCATGGTAAACGACCTAATGGTGTTGTAGTACGTACATCTCCATATCCAGGATTTCCTACTGATATGCAAGCTCAATTTAGTTTATTAAATTTAGTTGCTAATGGAGTTAGTAAAATTACCGAAACAATATTTGAAAATCGTTTTAGACATATTATTGAATTAATTAAAATGGGAGCAAAAGCAAAAATAATAGGTAATACTGTATTTTGTTATGGGGTTAAAAAATTGTTTGGAACAGACGTAATAGCTACTGATTTAAGGTCGTCAATTAGTCTAATATTAGCTGGTTGTATAGCTCAAGGAGTTACTACTGTACACAATACACATTATGTGTATAGAGGTTATGATTCAATAGAAAAAAAATTAAAATTAATTGGTGCAAATATTAGACCAGTAACAAATTAATTAATACTTAGTTAGAGTTAGCCAACAAAAACATATTAGTTTTTCCTCTAATAATATGAAATACTACAACAGGTAATTTTTTACTTAAAAATTTTTTTAATTGTTGGATATTATCAATATTCTCCTTATTAACACCAACTATTATATCATTTTTTTGTAAACCAATATTAAATGCTGAAGAATTTTTTGTTACATTATTAACTAGTACTCCTTTTATTTTACTATAGTTATTACTTAATAAAGCTCCTTGTAAAATAGGTATACTACTAATTTCTTCTATACTATTATATCTACTATTACCATCTTCTAGCGTAACAGAAATATTATTAATTTTATTATCTCTTAATATACCAATTAAAATGGTGTCACCAGGATTAGTAATACTAATTTTTACTCTTAATTCTGCAAAACTATTAATTTTTCTACCATTAATTGAAATAATTATATCTCCTGCTTTAATACCAGCTTTATAAGCTGCTGAATTTACTATTACTTCACTAACAAAAGCACCATGTTGAGTACCAATTTGCAAAGCATTTGCTATATCAGATGTTAACTCTGTTCCTTTTATACCTAACTGACCACGTCTAATTTCTCCATATTTAATTAATTGTTCACTTAAGCTTTTTACTATATTACTAGGAATAGCAAATCCAATACCAATATTACCCCCATTAGGAGCTAAAATTGCTGTATTAATACCAACTAATTCACCATTTAAATTAATTAAGGCTCCACCAGAATTACCTCTATTTATTGAAGCATCAGTTTGTATAAAATTTTCTAGTCCTTCTAAATTTAACCCACTACGACTAAGAGCAGATACAATACCTGATGTTACAGTTTGACCTAAACCGAAAGGATTACCAATTGCAATAACAAAATCACCAACTTTTAAGTTATCAGAATCGGCTATTTTAATTTCCGTCAAATTATTTGGATTAGATATCTTTAATAAAGCTAAATCAGTTTTATCATCACATCCAACTAATCTAGCATAAAATTCTCTTCCATCATGTAGCTGAATTTTAATCTTATCAGCATTATGTATTACATGGTTATTAGTAATAATGTAGCCATTATTAGCATCTATAATTACACCAGATCCTAATCCTTCAAATTGACGTATACTATTATTATTAGGTATATTAGGACCAAAAAAATATCTAAATTCTTTAGGTAAAATTGATTGTCTAACAATTTGTGTACCTTCTATATGCATATTAACTACTGCTGGTAGTACTCTATTTATCATAGAAGATAAACTAGGAATATTATTAGAATTATTTATATTAGTTAATGGAAAAGATGCATAAATATTAATATTACTAAGTAGAATAATAACAGTAATTACAAATACTTTAGTTAATAAAAATATTATATTCATATATAATTAGCCTTATTTTTTATTAGTTAATGTTTACGTTAAATTTTATCTAAGCTAAATTATTATTTTATAATAATTCAATATATATTATACAAACATAAATTCAAAATTAATAAAATTAAAATACAATAATTTAATTTAATTTATTGATAATATACAAAAATAATGTTATACTGTTAGTTTAGATGGTTTAGTATTTTATTTATTATTAAATTTATTATGAATAATAACGATTATTGTTGGTACTTAGTTGATGCAGAAAATCAAGTATTAGGACGTCTCGCTAGTAAAATTGCTAACTTATTAATTGGTAAACATAAAATTAATTATTTACCTAATTTAGTTACTGGTGATTACGTTATAGTAATTAATGCTAATAAAATAATTGTTACCGGTAATAAATACAAGGATAAAATATATTACAGACATACTGGTTATGTTGGTAACTTGAAAAAAAAATCATTTAAGGATTTTTTTGTAAAAAACCCAAAATACATTATATCACATGCTGTTAGTGGTATGTTACCCCGTAATTCTTTGAAAAAGAATATAATTAAAAAATTAAAAATTTATTTAGATAAAAATCATAAACATATATCACAAAAACCAAAATTATTTAATTTATAAAATGGAATATCATTATGTCTACACATTATTATGGTACTGGACGCAGAAAAAATGCTGTTGCTAGAGTTTTCTTAAAAGAAGGAAATAATAAGATAATAATTAATAATTTTGATATTAATCAGTACTGTAATAAAAAAATAGTTACTTCTACAATTAATCAGGTATTAGATATAGTTAATCTATTAAATAAATTTGATATATACATAACAGTTAAAGGTGGTGGTATTTTAGGACAAGCAAATGCAATTAAACATGGAATTTCTCGTGCGTTGATAACTTATAACAGTAAGTTATACTGTAAATTACGTGAATTAGGATTTATTACTAGAGATTCTCGTATTGTAGAAAGAAAAAAAGTTGGATTGAAAAAATCTCGTTGTCGCCCTCAATTTTCTAAAAGATAGATATAGATTTACGTTATGTTGCACAATAAAGTATTTAATTTTAGTGCTAGTCAAGCAATGATTCCGTACGCTGTACTAAAAAAAATAAAAAATGATTTGTTCAACTGGAATAATAAAAATATATCTATAATGGAAATTAATCATCGTAGTGATTATTTTATTTCTATAGTAGAAAGTACTAAGAAATACTTACGAGAATTGTTAAATATACCTTTAAATTATAAAATAATATTTTGTTTTGGGGGGGCAAGAGTACAATTTTCTATTATTCCAATCAGTCTCATAAAAAATAAATTTAATTCTGCTGATTACGTAAATAGTGGATATTGGTCTAACAGTGCTACAAATGAAGCAAAAAAATATTGTATTGTTAATCAACTAGATGTTTTATATAAAGAAGATGGATTAATAAAAGTTCATCCTATGAATAATTGGTTAATTTCTAATAATAGTTCGTATTTACATTATTGTCCTAATGAAACAGTAAATGGTATATATATTGATGAATTACCTAATTTTCATAATCATGTTATTATTGCTGATTGTTCATCAATAATATTATCTCGTGTATTAGATGTAAGTAAATTTGGTTTAATATACGCAAGTACTCAAAAAAATATTGGTTTATCTGGATTAACTTTATTAATAATACGTGATGATTTAATTAACATAAATAAAGATAATATAGTACCATCAACTTTTAATTATCAATATTTAATAAAATACAATTCTATGTTTAGTACTCCACCAATTTTTATTTGGTATGTTGCTAGTTTAATGCTTAAGTGGTTAAAAAAAAGAGGAGGATTATCTAAAATTGAAAAAATAAATAAACTGAAATCTGATATCTTATATAAAGTAATAGATAATAGTACTATATATAATAATAATATTTCATCTAAGTATCGATCATATACAAACATAACATTTAAATTACCTAACGATAACCTACATAAGTTATTTTTAGAAAAATCTAATAAAGCAGGATTTTTAAATTTAGCTGGTCATAGAGCAATTGGTGGTATTAGAATATCTTTATATAATAGTATGCCATTATTAGGAGTAAAAAAACTTGCTAAATTTATGTATCATTTTTCTAATAAATATAGTTAATATAATTATAGTATTTTATTTAAAATTGTATTGCACATATAACAATAATGATAGATATTAATCTTTCTAATTTAATATTAGATTTTTTTATTATTGGTATGCTAAATTTTTTGTTATACGGCCAAAATAGTGGAATTCCTGCAGGAGTTAGTATATCAGCAACGATATGACTAATATATCCTATAATCATTGCATAAATTACATCCATAGGGATATTAATTTTCCTAATACTTATGTAAATTATTATTATAACTACTAACAATAAACTATGAGTAAAACCTCTGTGTCCAAAAAGTTTATAAATTGGAACAGATAACCACTTAAATCTTTTTCCTATAAATGATTTTGGATGATCTATATCTGGTAATAAACATGTTATTAAACTACCAAAAATAATATGCCACCAATCACCACTAGTTATGAAATATATTAATTTAGTTTTTTTTATCAAAATTATGTTAGATATAGCAAAACAAATATGTCCTTCAGTTGTCATAATTATAAATAATTACTATAATTTATTAAAATTTATATTATATAAGATAACTAATATATTAACAATTTATAACAAATTATAATTTATATATTTAAGTTAATAAATTAAATATAGACATATTGAAGTTTCTTTATAAGAATGATATTTTACTTAATGAATATAATTTAACAATTCAATTAATTAATTTTAAAAAATTTAATGTGTCAGAATAATTACAAAAATAATATTTTATTTTACGATCATCGAAAAATTGCTAAACAAATGGATTTATATCATATTCAAGAAGAAGCCCCTGGGATGATATTTTGGCATAATAATGGGTTAATTATATTTAAAGAATTAGAAAAATTTATTAGATTACAATTAAGAAATTTTTCTTATCAAGAAGTTAAGTGTCCATCTATGATGGATAAAAATATATGGAAAATTACAGGTCATTGGGATAATTATTCAAATAATATATTTACTACTAGTTCAGAAAATAGAGAATATTGTATTAAACCTATGAACTGTCCAGGACATATACAAATATTTAATCAAACAGTACAATCTTATCGTAATCTACCTTTAAGAATAGCAGAATTTGGTAGTTGTCATAGAAATGAACCATCTGGATCTCTGTATGGATTAATGCGTATTAGAAATTTTACCCAAGATGATGCACATATATTTTGTACAGAAGAACAAATATATGATGAAATTAGTAATTGCATTAAAATGATATATCATGTTTACAATATATTTGGTTTTAAAAATATTAAAGTTAAATTATCAACTAGACCAAAGTATAGGATTGGTGATGATAATACATGGAATTGGGCCGAAAAAAAATTAGTTGATTCTTTAAAAGGAAACAATATAATTTTTGATTATCAATTGGGAGATGGTGCTTTTTACGGACCAAAAATAGAATTTGTATTATTAGATTCACTAAGAAGATTTTGGCAGTGTGGTACTATACAATTAGATTTTTTTCTTCCAAATCGTTTAGATGCTTACTATATTAACAAAAATAATTCTCGTAGTACTCCAATCATGATACATCGTTCTATTTTAGGTTCAATAGAGCGCTTTATAGGAATAATTACTGAAGAATATGCTGGATTTTATCCAATATGGTTAGCACCAATACAAGTAGTTATTACAAACATAAGCATTAATCAACATAGTTATGTAAATGAAGTTGGAAAAATTTTAATGTCATTAAATATAAGAACTAAAATAGACACTAGAAATAAAAAATTAGGTTTTAAAATTAGAGAATATATCATTTGCAAAATACCATATATAATTGTTTGTGGTAATGAAGAAATATCATCAAAAAAACTATCAGTTAGAACTAGTAAGAGTAATAATTTTTATATTACAAGTATTAATAATTTTATAGAAAAAATTAAATATGAGATAAATAATTATTTAATTTAAAGTTATATAGGAGTTAAATTAAAATTAACACTAAGTCAAAATTAATTAAGTTCAAAAATAGAATTAACGAAGAAATAAAAGCAGATAAAGTTCGTTTAATTAATATAGATTTAAAACAAATTGGTATTGTTAGTTTACAGGATGCTTTACTTAGAGCAAGCAAATTAAATTCCGATTTAATAGAAATAAATCCTAATATTATTCCGCCTGTTTGTAGAATAATAAATTATGGTAAATTTATATATGAAAAAAGTAAATTAATTAAAGAGCAAAAAAAGAAACAAAAATTTTTAAATATTAAAGAAATTAAGTTTAGACCTAACACACAAGAAAATGATTATAATATTAAGTTACGTAATATTGTTAGACTTTTAAATCGGGGTAATAAAATAAAAGTAACTCTAAAATTTAAAGGTAGAGAAATTATACATCAACAAATTGGTATTAATATGTTAAAACGTATGAAAAATGATTTACATAAATTAATAATTATGGATAATTCTTTATTAAGAATTGAAGGAAAACAAATTAGTATTATGTTAACCCCCGCAAAAAATAAAAATAAGATATAACATTAAAAAGAGTAAACTTAATATGTTAAAAATAAAAACAATACGTAGTTTTACAAAAAGATTTAGGAAATTATCATCCGGTAAATTTAAATATAAAAAGTCCAACATGCGTCATATTTTAATAAAAAAAACATCAAAACATAAACGGCAATTAAGATCTAAAGCAATAACGACAAGAAATAATTCAAAAATAATTAATAAGTGCTTACCTTATTTATAGTAGTAAATTTCGGAGAATAATATGACTCGTGTTAAAAGAGGAGTAACTGCTCATCAACGACATAAAAAAATAATAAAACAGGCAAGTGGTTACTATGGAGCTAGATCAAGAACATATCGTGCAGCTTTTCAAGCAGTTATAAAAGCTAATCAATATGGTTATAGAGATCGTCGAAATAAAAAGAGACAATTCCGTAAATCATGGATTATTAAAATAAATGCAGCTTCTAGATTATATGGATTAACTTATAGTCAGTTAATATATAAATTAAAAAAATTATCTATTTTAATAAATAGAAAAGTAATTACTAATTTAATTGTACATAATCCAGAAATATTTAGAAGTTTAATTAAACAAATAAAACAATAGTTTTTATTTATTATTTAATTTTAATTAATATGTCTAATATTAAAAATTTATTTAATAAGGTAAAAGAAAAAGTATCATCATCAAAAAATACTTATGAGTTGGATTTAATTTACAGTAAATTTTTAGGTAAAAATAGTTATCTTAGTAAATTAACAAAAAAAATACATTTAATAAGTCTAAAAGATAGATCTTATGTTGGTAAATTAATTAATAAAGTAAAATATGATATTACAAATATAATATCAAAACATAGGGCATATTTAGAAAAAAAAACATTAGAGAAATCCATTACTGATGAAAAAATAGATATTACATTACCTGGAAGAACTAATAGAATAGGTGGATTACATCCAATTACATCTGCTATAATAGATATTAACTACTTTTTTTACAAACTAAATTTTATTAATGTTCCTGGATTGGAAATAGAAGATAGTTATCATAATTTTGATGCATTAAATATACCAATTAATCATCCATCAAGAAATCCTAAAGATACTTTTTGGTTAGATAAAGAAATATTATTACGTACACAAACATCTAGTATACAAGTTAGATATATGAAACATAATAAACCACCGATACGTATTATTTCTTTTGGAAAAGTCTATAGAAAAGACTATAATATTACTCACACACCAATGTTCCATCAAATGGAGGGATTAGTAGTTGATCGTAATATAAATTTATTACATTTAAAACATATAATGTGTAAATTTTTGAATTTTTTCTTTAATAAAAAAAAAATTATTCGTTTTCGTATGTCTTATTTTCCGTTTACTGAACCATCGATAGAAATTGATATTATGAATAATAATAATTGGTTAGAAGTTATTGGTTGTGGTATGGTTCATCCTAAAGTACTAAAAAATTTAAATATAAATACAAAAATTTTTTCTGGTTTTGCTTTTGGTTTAGGAATAGAACGTTTAGTAATGATACGTTATAATATTAATGATATAAGATATTTTTTTAAAAATGATTTACGTTTTCTTAAACAATTTAAATAACGAGATACTAAATGATATTTAGTGAGCTTTGGTTACGTGAAGTTTTAAATTTTAATATTAATATAAATTCTTTAATTAATAAATTAACTATATCAGGATTTGAAGTAGATAATGTTAATTTATTAATTGGTGGTAATATCTCAGGATTAGTAATTGGTGTTATTACAGAAATTAGATATTTGTCAAAACTAAATAATTTATTTTTATTAAAAATTAATATTGGTTATAAAATTGTTAATATTATTTTAGATAATATAATAGTTAATATTAATACTAAAGTAGTAGTTGCCCCAGTAGGAGCAACTACTATAATAAATAAAAACGTTCAATATGTTAAAACAAATGGAATGTTGTCAGAAGGTATTTTGTGTTCATTTCTAGATTTAGGTATTAATGAATACGGTAATAATATTATAACATTACCACATGATGCTCCAGTAGGTTATGACATAAAAAAATATTTAAATTTAAATGATAATATTATTAATGTTAATATTCCATTTAATAGAGTTGATTGTTATAATGTTTTAGGATTATCCAGGGAAATATTAACACTTAATAACATTAAATTCAATTTGTTTAATTATTATCATATAATACCACCAAGAATAAAAGATGTTATTAAAGTTAGTGTAAAAGTTCCTTATATATGTCCAATTTACTCATCAAGAATAATTAAAAATATTAAAATTAATAACCCATTGCCTATATGGTTATTAGAAAAATTACGTAGAGTAGGTATAAAGTTAACATTTTCTATTTTAGATATTATTAATTACATTTTTTTAGAATTAGGTTATGTAGTAATGATTTTCAATAAAAGCACTGTTAGTAATGGAATTATAATTCGTAAGTTAAAATCAACTGATAATATAGAGCAAAATAAATTAAATTTCTTACCTAAGAATATAGTAATTTCTAATTATAAAAAAATATTATCTTATTTAGAGTTATCTAATAATATTAATGATAATGTAGACATAGTTATTAATTGTGCTTTTTTCAATACTTTAGACAATATTACCTATATTAATAAATTTACTACACATAATAATTTTAATATTATTATGAACAAATTAGATTACCATTTGGTAACAGTTGTTATAGAAAAAGCTACTGAGTTATTAGTAAAAATATATGGTGGTATCCCAGGACCAATCACAAATGTAACTTACAGTAAATTATTACCAAAAAATAAACAAATAATATTAAAAAAAAGTAAACTTTATAAAATAACAGGAGTTAAAATACTAAGTCATGATGTAAATAATATATTATCTAATATTGGTTGTTTAGTTAATGAAAAAAAATATTCTTGGTATATTTATACTCCTAGTTGGCGTTATGATTTACTACAAGAAGAAGATTTCATTGAAGAAATAATACGTATATATGGCTTTGATAATATCTATAATAATGATAAATTAAATAATAATAAATATATAACATTATCTAAATACAAGTTATCAACATTATTAGATCGTACCAAAATACTATTGGTAGATAAAGGATATCAAGAAATTATTAGTTATAGTTTCATTGATAAACAATTACAAACTTTGTTATATCCAAATAAAAAATTAATTACATTAATTAATCCAATAAATATTAATATGTCATCCATGAGATTATCTTTATTACCTGGATTAATTCAGGTATTAATTTATAATAAAAATAGACAATTACAATGTATTCGTTTATTTGAATCAGGATTTTGTTTTTCGTATGATCAAGATCATAATAATAATCATATTATACAATATTTTATGTTATCAGGATTAGCATATGGTAATTATTCATATAAACAATGGAATCTATCTAATAGGTTATTAGATTTTTACGATATTAAAGGAGATTTAGAATCAATATTTACACTAATTGATATAATGGATAACATAGAATTTAGAGTTTGTCACGATCCGTTGTTACATCCAGGACAAAGTGCATATATTTTTTTTAAAAATACTTATATAGGATTAATTGGCACTATTCATCCATTGATACAAAAAAAATTATCCTTATCAAATAAAATATTGGTTTTTGAGTTATTATGGAATTATATTAATAAATTTAAAAAAAATAAAAAAATTAATTTACTATCTAAATATCCAGTTAGTTATAGAGAATTATCTATTATAATTTCAGATGATATATTATCTATTGATATTATTAAAGAATGTAAAAAATGTATTGATACTAGTCTAATTAATGTTAGAATATTTGATGTATATAAAGGTAGTAATATTTCTAAAGGTTACAAAAGTGTTACTATTAGTATAAAAATACAAAATTATTCTCGTAATTTAGAAGAAGATGAAATATCTAGTATTGTTAATAAGTGTTTTTTAAAATTACAACAAAGATTTGGTGCTTATTTAAGACAATAAATAAGTTTTTGCTAAAAATATTTTCATACTAGTAATTATTTTAAATAACTTAATAAGTTTAATAAATAAAATTATTAATATTTTAGATAATCACTTATTAATATTAACAAGTATATATAATGATAAATAAAAATGAAAAAGATATAATTAACTTAGTAAAAAAAAATATAGAATATAAAGAAGGATTTTATACTAAATTAATTAGTGATGAGTTAGAAAATGGGTTAAATGAACAAGTAGTACGTGATATTTCGAAAAAAAAATGTGAACCAGATTGGATGTTAGAGTTTCGTCTTAAAGCTTATCGTACATGGATAAATATGAAAGAACCACATTGGTTAAATGCTTATTATCCTAATATTAATTACAATAGTTATAGTTATTATTCTGCTCCAAAATATAAAGATAATATAGTAAATAGTAAAAAAACAAATAATTATTATCTTACTAATGAAGTAAAACAAACATTTGATAAGTTAGGAATTCCTACTGAGGAAATTAATAATATTGCAATTGATGCAGTATTTGATTCTGTGTCAGTATCTACTACTTATCAGAAAGAATTGTTAAATTATGGTATTATTTTTTGTTCTTTAAGTTTTGCAATAAATAATTATCCAGAATTAGTACGTAAGTATTTAGGTAGTGTTGTTCCTATAAGTGATAATTTTTTTTCAGCTCTTAATTCTGCAGTATTGTCAGATGGTACATTTATTTATATTCCTAAAGGAGTAAAATGTCCAATAGAATTATCTACATATTTTCGTATTAATTCTATAAATACTGGACAATTTGAACGAACTATTATTATAGCAGATCAAAATAGTTACGTTAGTTATATTGAAGGATGTTCAGCACCAATAAGAAAAAATTATCAATTACACGCAGCAGTGGTAGAAATAATTATATTAGATAATGCTACAGTAAAATATTCTACTATTCAAAATTGGTTTGCAGGTATTAATCCTGTCAGTGGAATATTAAATTTCGTAACTAAGCGTGCATTATGTATGGGTAATAATTCAAAAATGTCTTGGATTCAATCAGAAACTGGTTCAGCAATAACTTGGAAATATCCAAGTATTATTCTTAAAGGTAACAATGCTATAGGTGAGTTTTATTCTATTACGCTTACTAATATGCATCAGTGTGCTGATACTGGAACAAAAATAATTCATATAGGTAAAAATACTAATTCTACTATAATTTCTAAAAGTATTTCAGCTGGTCGCAGCAAAAATACCTATCGGGGGTTAGTAAAAATAGATTCTAATGCTAGTTATTCACGTAATTATACACAATGCCATTCTATTATGATTGGTAATAAATGTGGTACCTATACTTTACCAGATATTCAAGTATGCAATAATACTTCACAAGTAGAACACGAAGCCTTAACCTCATCAGTAGGTGAAAATCAATTATTCTATCTTAATCAAAGAGGAATAGATAATGATAATGCTATTTCTATGATAATTAGTGGATTTTGTCAAGATATATTTACTAAATTACCATTAGAATTTGCAATGGAAGCAAAAAAATTACTTACTATAAATTTAGATGAAGGTTTAGGGTAATATAAATTACTTCAGTTTATTTTAATTGAGGTTGTATGTTAATTATAGATAATTTAAATGTTAGTATAAGTAATGATACTATTATAAAGAAATTAAATCTTGTAGTTAATTATGGCGAAGTGCATGTTATTATGGGTCCTAATGGATCAGGGAAAAGTACCTTGTCTGCTGTTATAGCAGGTAATAAAAAATATAATATTACTAATGGTAAAATAATATTTAACAATAGTAATTTACTAGATCTTAGTCCTGATGAAAGAGCAAAATGTGGAATATTTGTTGCTTTTCAATACCCAATAGATATTCCTGGGGTAAATAATTTTACTTTTCTTAAAGTCGCAATTAATAATATAAGAAAAAATAATAATTTATTAGTATTAGATAACGCACATCTAGTACCATTAATAATAAGTAAAATTAAATTATTAAATATGTCTGATGATTTATTACATAAATTTGTTAATGTAGGTTTATCTGGTGGAGAAAGAAAATTAAGTGAAGTTTTACAACTACTATTATTAGAACCAAAATTATGTATACTAGATGAAATAGATTCAGGTTTAGATATTGATTCATTAAAATTAGTAGCAACTACTATAAATAGTATACGAAATAAAAATAGATCATTTATTATTATTACTCATTACCAAAGAATTTTAAAATATATTGAACCAGATAAAGTACATATACTATACAATGGTTGTATTATTAAATCTGGTAATAAATTTTTAGTAGAAAAATTAGAGGAACATGGTTATGACTGGTTTGCTAAACAGCAATACTAGTAATTTATTACCTCAATGGTATAAATTATTTAGCAAAAAAAAAACTTATAATTCAATAAAATTTTATAAACATTGGAAATATATTAAAATGTTGTTGTCAACACCAAATACTTTTAATAAGTATTACAGTGATATAAATTATAATAAATTATTAAAAAGTAAGTTTGTATTACAAAATAATAAATGTTTTAATAATTTTAATGTATCTAGTATTATTTCAAACGTTTACATGTTAGTTTTTATTAATGGTAATTTTTATTCTAAGTTAAGTAATTATAGTAAAAATATTAATATTAAACTTAAATATAATGATAATAATATAAATTTTAATAAAAACTCAGATATATTTTATCATTTGACAGAAAGTTTCTGTTATAAAACATATATTATTGATATAAATAAAGATATTGATGAAAAACCAATATACTTATTGCATATTAATAACGGTTTATCTAAAAGTACAGTTAATATATTACAAAATCGTTATTGTATTAATATCTTAGAAAATGCAAAAGCTCACATTATAGAATATTTTACTGATAATAATAAACATTATTCTTATATTAACAGTATTAATACATTTATATTTATTCATAATTATGCTACACTTGAATACACTAAATTATCATTAGAAAACTACTATAGTTATCATTTTAATTATAAATATATTACTATTAATGATCATGCTAAATTGAATAGTAATATATTCGTTATAGGAAATAAAATTCATAAAGATGACATGCATATTAAGTCAAATGGAGTTAATACGTTAATATATGCTAATAGTTTATCTGTATTATCAAATAATAATAACATAATTAATACTTATATACGTCATATTGCTAGTAATTGTATTAGTAGTCAGTTACATAAAGCTATTATCAGTAATAATAGTAAATATTTACTTAATGGAATGATAAAAATAACTAGACTAGCTTCAAAGATTAATAGTAGTATATTTAGTCAGGGATTACTATTAGATAGTACTTCACAGTTTAATACGAAACCTCAAATAGAAATATATAACCGCAAGGTTCATTGTACTCATGGAGTAGTTATTAGTAATATTAATTATGATCAAATTTTTTACTTGTGTTCAAGGGGAATTAGTTATGTTGATGCTAAAAAAATAATTATTGATGGTTTTCTTAAGGAAGTAATTAATAAAATTAATCATTATGAATTACATAAAATAATATTTAACATTTTTAAAAATTTAATTTAATTAATTATGATATATCCTATATCAAAAATCAGATTAGATTTTCCTATTTTAAATAAAAAGATAAATAATAATCAGTTAGTGTATTTTGATAATGCAGCAAGTTCGTTAAAACCTAATTATGTAATAGAACGTGAAATGAACTATTATAAATATGAATACGCAGCTGTTCATAGAGGTATTCATACATTAAGTCGTGAAGCAACTAATAAAGTAGAACAAGTACGTTGTAAGATAGCTAATTTTATTAATGCTAAACAAACTGAAGAAATTATATTTACTAAAGGTACGACTGAGAGTATTAATTTAGTTGCTTATAGTTGGGGTAGAAAATTTTTACGTCCTGGAGATAGTATTGTTATTACAGAAATGGAACATCATGCTAATATTGTTCCTTGGCAAATACTAGCAAAAGAAAAGAAGTTATTTATTAAATATATACCACTATTACCAAATGGTACTTTAGATTTATCACAATTATCATCATTAATAAATAATAATACTCGTTTATTTGCTATTACTGCAGCATCGAATGTATTAGGTATTATTAATCCAATAAAAGATATTATTAATCAAGTAAAAACTATTAGTAATAGTTTAGTATTAGTTGATGGAGCACAATGTATTGTGCATCAAAAAGTTGATGTACAGTTACTAAATTGTGATTTTTATGTATTTTCAGGTCATAAAATGTATGGTCCAACTGGTATTGGAATATTATATGGTAAAAAATATTTACTTGATAGTATGTCCCCTTGGGAAACTGGTGGTGCTATGATTAAAAATGTTAGTTTAACAAAAGATACTACCTTTAATCAAGTACCATGGAAATTTGAAGCAGGTTCACCTAATACTGCTGGTATTATAGGATTAGGTGCTGCTATTGATTATATAAAAGGTATTGGATTACAACAAATTATATTACATGAAAAGTTGTTAACTAAATATGCTTTTGATGTTTTAAATAATATTCCTAATATAAAAATTTATGGATCTATTACATATAATAGAATTAGTGTAATTTCCTTTAACTTAGGAACACATCATGCTTATGATATAGGTAGCTTATTAGATGTTTATGGTATTGCTATTCGTACTGGTCATCAATGTGCATTACCAATTATGAATTATTTTAAAGTTAGCAGTATGTGTAGAATATCATTAGCTATGTATAATGATTATTTTGAAATAGATAAGTTAGTAGATATTTTAACAAAAATTAACAAAATATTAATTACCTAAAGAATAAAATAATAATGAATCAAGAACAATTAATACATAATTTTAATAATTGTTTTTCTTGGGAAGAAAAATATTTATATCTAATTGAATTAGGACAAAGATTACCATTATTTCCTAATAAATATAAAATACCAAAATACCTAATTTCTGATTGCCAGAGTCAGGTATGGATAGTTTTAACTAGTCATAACAATAAAGCTAATTTACAGGGACACAGTGATGCTTTAATAGTAAAAGGATTAATTGCTGTAGTATTTATTTTATATAAAGATTTAAGTTTATTAGAATTAATTAATCTTAACATATACTCATTACTAAATAACTTAAATTTAAATAAATATTTAACTGTATCTAGGAATTATGGTTTACGTGCAATAATACAAAATATAAGAAACCAAGCAAAACAATACTTACCAATAATTTAATTATATTTTAAATACAAATGTATATTTGTAGAGTAACGCCTATAGACGTTACTCTACAACTAATAAAATTTTTACTTACGATAGTTAGTAATTTGATTATCTAATCTTTGATTAGCTCTAACTGCATTATTTTTAGCATTTTGTATATCAGAATGCATATTATCTACGTCATTACTAATTTTATTAAACTTTGTATCTAATGTTTTAACTTCCGAAGATATTTGATTAATTTTATTTTTATTAGAACAACCAACTAAAGAAAAACAACCAACAACTAAAATAGTTTGGATTAATTTAATATAATTCATAATTATCTTCCTTATATAGTTATTTAATAACACAGTAAAAATTAAACTATTTTATAATTTATTAAATTTATATTGTATTATCAATAATTATCTATAATTATATTTAAAAATATTACATCTATGTAGACAATAATTAATTTTTATTTAAATACGTCCGAGTGGATTTGAACCACTGACCATCACTATGTCATAGTGATACTCTTACCATACTGAGCTACGGACGTATTAATTCTAATCAAAATCTATTAAAAATAATTACTTAATTATAGTATCATTAGTTTTTATTTAAATCTAGTAATTATAATTATTTAATAATAAAATAGTTAAAAATAAAATTATCATTTTAATATTATATAAAAGGAATAAATATATGTTTACTGGAATAATACAATTATCTACACCTGTAATATGTATTAATAAAAAAGACGATTTTTTAACTTTATCAGTAAAATTAACTAAAAACTTATTAAATAATTTAATTGTTGGTGCGTCAATTTCTATAAATGGGTGTTGTTTGACAGTTACTATTATTAATAAAAATATAATTAGTTTTGATATAATAAAAGAAACTTTGTATTGTACTAATTTAAGATTTTTAAAGATAGGTGATATAGTAAATGTAGAAAGATCTATGAATCTTAGTAAAGAAATTGGTGGTCATTTAGTTTCTGGTCATGTTAACGGATTAGGTAAAATTATTAATATTATTAGTTTGAATAATAATAAAATTATTTGGTTTAATGTAAAAGATAATTTAATTAAATTTATATTACCTAAAGGTTTTATTAGTATAGATGGTATTAGCTTAACTATAGGTAAAGTAATTAATAATAATTTTTGTGTTTATTTAATTCCAGAGACATTAAGATGTACTAATCTAAAAAATAGAAAATTATTTGATTTTGTTAATATTGAAATTGATTATCAAACTAAAACTATAATATCTACTGTAGAAAAATTTATGCAAAATAAATTTAGTAATTAATTTTATAAAATTAACATTTAAGGAAATATAATGGATTCTATAATTTTAAAAATTAAAAAACAAATTAATAATAATCCAATAATTTTATATATGAAAGGTACACCAGAAAGACCAAGTTGTGGTTTTTCTATGCAAGCTATAAAGATATTATTTGCATGTGGTAAAAGATTTGCATATATTAATATATTAGAACATGATGATATCAGACATATATTACCAATATATAGTAATTGGCCAACATTTCCTCAATTATGGTTGGATAAAAAATTAATTGGCGGTTGTGATATTATGACTGATATGTATCGTAATGGTAAATTAGAAGTTTTAATAAAAAAAGTTTTTAATAAGTATAATAAATAATAATTTTAATTTACTATTTATTAAAATTTATAAATATAGTAGATACTATTACTATCTGATGTTGTTTTAATTAACAAATATTTATATTGTTATTCATGAATGTATCAAAAATTTTTTAAATAAATTATTAAATAATTATATAATAAATTTATATTCTATAGTTAATAATACTAATTATATTTTTTATTTTTGAAACAAAAAACAAAATAATATTTTGTTGATTTAAAATGATGGAGTATATAATTTAGTTAAAAATAGTTATGTAAAAATTTATCTTTAATTTTTATTTGTATAAGTGAATAAGTCATAATAAATAATTGATTATATGAAGTTAATTATTTTTAATATAACGACTAATTAATATATAGCAATTAATTATTAATATTAATGAAGCAATATTATTTAACTTAATTATTTTATTAGTAAATAGACTTAATCTTTAGTAATTATAATAATAAATAATATTGTTAGTTTTGTATAGTAATATAATATAAGTAAATATTGCTATTTTGATAAGCATAACTTAATATTTATAAAATTTATTTATTGTGAAATAAATAAAAGATATCATAGTTAAATAGATTACCTATTTAGGTAGTATAGGTTAAGTAATATGAATATATTTCAAGAACTAAAAAATAGAGGTATTATAAAGCATACTATTAATGATAATATTTTACAAGAAAAAATGAAACATGGATTTATTTCTTTGTATTGTGGTTTTGATCCAACATCAGATAGTTTGCATTTAGGTCATTTAGCTCTATTAGTTTGTTTAAAGTATTTTCAATTATCAGGTCATAAAGTTATTGTTGTAATTGGTGGAGCTACCAGTGTAATTGGTGATCCTAGTTTTAAGTCTCAAAAACATAAGCCACAAGACTTAAAAAAAATTAAGTTTTATATAAAAAAACTTAAATTACAAATATCTAAATTTTTAAGTTCTAATTGTAATAATAATGTTGTTATTTTAAATAATTTTAGTTGGTTTAAAAAAATTAACTTAATTAAGTTTTTAAAATTTATAGGAAAACATTTTTCTATAAAAAATATGATAGGTAAGTATTTTATTAAATTAAGATTAAATAATGATTTTGGTATTACCTTTACTGAATTTTCTTATACCTTATTACAAGGATATGATTTTCTTTATTTAAGTAAGCACCATAATGTAATATTACAAATTGGTGGTTCTGATCAATGGAATAATATTATTTCTGGTATTAATCTAATAAAAAATATTTATAATAAATTAGTTACTGGTTTTACTTTACCATTAATATTAAAATCAGATGGTACTAAATATAGTAAAACTGGTTGTGGGGTAATTTGGTTAGATCCAAAAAAAACTAGTCCGTATAAATTTTATCAATTCTTAATTAATATTAATGATACTTATATATATAAGTATCTAAAATTATTTACTTTAATTAATTTAAAAACTATTCTTTTCTTAGAAAGAAGAAATATAAAAATTAATAATGTACCATTAGCAAAGTACATACTTGCAAAATATGCTACATTAATGGTACATGGATCATCAGGTTTTGCATCAGCAATACGTATCACTAATAACTTATTTAAACAAAATAATAAAATAAATTTACTAACAATTGAAGATTTTAAACAATTATCTCAAGATGGAATACCATCAATTAAAATTAGTAATAAACAAATTAATTTACAACAAGTATTAGTACTAGCTAATTTAGCTAAATCTTATAAAGAAGCTCGTATAATTATCAAATTAAATTCAGTTAAAGTTAATAATATAAAAAATAATATTCCTAATTACGTTTTTGTTAAACAGGATAAATTATATAATAATTATACTTTAATTTGTAGGGGAAGAAAAAATTTTTGTTTACTTATATGGAATAAGTAGAATTAATTTGCTTACTCCTCTGACTGGATTCGAACCAGTGACACACGGATTAACAGTCCGTTGTTCTACCAACTGAACTACAGAGGAATAATTATATTGGTAAACAAGATAAAATGTTAAAACCATTATCAACATTAATTACTTCACCAGTAATACCGTTTGATAAATCAGAACATAAAAATACTGCAACATTACCAATATTATCTATAGTAATTTCTTTTTTTATACAATTATGATTTAAATAATAAGAAAGCATGTTTTTAAAATTCTTTATTTTATACGACGATATCGTTTTTATTGGTCCTGAAGAAATCGCATTAACTTTAATATTATTCTTTCCCATAGAATAAGCCATATAACGTACATTAGCTTCTAATGAAGCTTTAGCAATACCCATAACATTATAGTTAGGAACTACTTTATTAGAACCAAGGTAAGTTATTGTGACTAATGAAGAATTATTATTTAACATACTAAAACTAGCTTTTGATAAAGCTACAAAACTATAAGAACTAATTTCATGAGCTTTAATAAAATTATCTCTATTAATTACTTTAATATAATCATTATTTAGTTGTGTACTGTTAACATATGCAATAGAATGTATTAACCCGTCAAATTTAGACCATATCTTAGATAATTTAACAAACAATAAATTTATTTCATTATCTTGAGATACATCACACGTAATTATATTAACAGGATCTAAATCATTCAAAAATTTTTTAATACGTAATTTTAATTTTTCATTTTGACATGTAATAACTAAATCAGCCCCAGCTTTGTATAAAGCTTTAGCAATACCGTAAGCAATAGAATACTTACTTGATATACCAGTTACTAATATTTTTTTATTTGATAAAAGTTTCATATTTTTAAATTTAATTATAATAAAAATAAACTAAAATTAGTAAATTAAATATTGTAAGTATTAATATTATTATTTATTAATTAAATATATAATAAAACACGTAATAATTATAATACTAAAAATAAAAAATACAATTATATTATAGCTTTTTAATAAATTTATATCGAAATAATTATATAAATAAGAATTTATATATAAACTGATAATTAATAAAATTAATATATAGTAGTATAATATTTTATTTCTTAATTAAGATTACTAATTTAAATATTCTTGTCGATATTTTAATTTTTTTATTAAATGTATAATTTTATTAACTAAATTCTTATAGTTAAGAACAAAACTAATAATAAGTTTAATTAAAATAAAAATTAAAAAAAATAAAGGTTAGTAAATATTAATATTAATATAAATTAAAACAAAATTTTATTATAAATAATATTTATTTTAATACTTATTAGTATTAATTATATTACATTTTGATTATTATCTAATTTATTAAATCGTTTGGAGTTAAATTTTTATATTAATACTAATATTTAGTTATTTAAAATAACAAGTAATGTGGCTTATTATTTTAATTGACAATTAAAATAATATAAAAAATAATTAAATTATTAAATAATTTATTAGCAATACAATTGTATTAGATTTAAATAAAACATGATAAACTAGGTTAATTAAATTACTTTAAAAATATTTTAATAATTATGTATTTCTAAATTTAGAATATCTTAATAATAAGATAAAAATTATAATATAAATTTTAACTATCTAATTAATTTATTAATAAATAAATATGATTATTATAGATGGTAATCAATCAGTAGCAAATATTGCTTATATTATAAATGAAATTATAACAATTTATCCAATTACCCCGAGCTCTACTATGTCAGATTTAGTGAGTCGATGGTCAGATAGTAATTTACCTAATATATGGGGAGATGTACCTAAAGTAATAAAGATGCAATCAGAAATTGGTGTAATTGCTAGTATACATGGAGCATTACAGACAGGCTCTTTAGCTACCTCATTTACATCTTCACAGGGATTATTGTTAATGATTCCTAACTTATATAAAATAGCTGGACAACTTATGCCATTTGTGTTACATGTCGCAACTAGATCAATAGCAACAAGCTCATTATCAATTTTTAGTGATCACTCTGATGTTATGGCTGCGCGTACTACAGGATTTGCAATGTTATGTTCCAGTAGTGTACAAGAAGCACAAGATTTTGCATTAATATCACAAGCTACTAGCTTAAATAGTAGAATACCATTTATACATTTTTTTGATGGTTTTAGAACATCACACGAAATAAATAAGATCAATTTATTAAATAAAAAAATTATATGTTCTATAATTTCACAAAAATCAATAAATAATCATAGAAAAAGGTCGTTAGATCCTAGTAATCCATTAATTAGAGGAGTATCTACTAACAATGATATTCATTTTCAATCTAGAGAAGCATCAAATATTTACTATAATAATGTATTAAAAAATATTTTATGTGTTATGAGTAAATTTTATTTACTTACTGGAAGAAAATATAACCCATTTGAGTATTATGGACATTTACAAGCAACTTCAATTATAGTAATTATGGGATCAGCTTCTTATGTTTGTAAAGAAGTAGTAATGTACTTAGTTAAAAAAAATTATAAAGTTGGTGTAATTATACCAAAATTATATCGTCCATTTTTTTACCAAGAATTTATAAAAATTTTACCAAAAACAGTTTCTGCCATTGCAGTATTAGATCGAACTAAAGAACCAGGATCTTCTGGTGAACCACTATATTTAGATATTAATAATTCATTAACTAAAGCATTCTATAATAAACAAATAAATTATCTACCACTAATTATTAATGGTAGATTTGGTTTAGGATCAAAAGAATTTGACTTAAATTGTGTGTTTTCAATATTTAAAGAACTAAATAAAAATAATCCCAAATTACATTTTACTGTTGGTATTCATGATGATGTTACTAATTTGTCATTAACAGTATCAAACAATAAATACTCATTACATAACTATATAATGGAAGCAATATTTTATGGTATTAGTGGTGATGGTTCAGTATCTGCTGCTAAAAATAGTGTAACTATAATTGGTAATAACACTAATTTATTTGTACAAAGTTATTCTCATTATGATTCTAGAAAATCAGGTAGCTTAACTTCTTCTCATATTAGAATTAGTAATAGTAATATTAATGCTCCTTATTTAATAAAATCAGCTAATTTTATAAGTTGTGGTCATTGGCAGATTTTAAATAAACACAATATATTGGATAATTTAAGTAAAAATGGTACTTTATTAATTAATACAGTATATTGTTCTAATAAAATTCTAGATATGTTTTCTAATAATATCAAATCAATACTTTATAGTAAAAAAATTAAATTAT
This sequence comes from Candidatus Lightella neohaematopini, assembly GCA_025728345.1. Lineage (GTDB taxonomy): Bacteria > Pseudomonadota > Gammaproteobacteria > Enterobacterales > Enterobacteriaceae > Lightella > Lightella neohaematopini_F. The sequence goes on from JAOBJT010000004.1 coordinate 30,965, forward strand.
ATATAATTAATGCCACACAAATAGTTAATAAACATAAGCTAGGTAATAAAACTAATATTATTATGCAAGTAATATTTTTTAAGTTAATGAAAATATTACCAATGAATATAGTAATAAATAATTTAAAAAATCTAATAATAGATATTTATGAAAGTAAAAATAAGCAATTAGTATTAAATTACTTAAATTTATTACCTAATATAAGTAAATTAGTAAAATTTGTACCTATAACATTAAATAAAATTAGTACCAATTTAAATAATAATATTAGTAATAATATTAAGAACCATACTATATGTAAAAAAAATTTAATTTACAATATGATTCATGGATTAGGTAATTATATTCCTGTTTCAATGTTTCCTGTTGATGGAAGTTGGTATACTGGTACTTCAAAATTGGAAAAACGTAATCTTGCAGATCGTATTCCTGTATGGAATGCTAACTTATGTAAACAATGTAATTATTGTGTAGCAATATGTCCTCATACCGCATTAAGAGTTAAAATAGTTGATAATAAAGATTTAAATAATAAACCAGATAAAATGTCTTTTTTATCATTAAAATTAAAAAATTTCAAAGATAAAAAATACATATTACAAGTATCTCCAGAAGATTGTACTGGATGTAAGTTATGTGTAGAAGCTTGTCCAGTTATGATAAATGGAGTTAAAGCGATCAATATGAAATCTAATTTAAAATACTTTAATCAAGAAAAAATTAATTTTAATTTCTTTAAAAATTTACCAGATATAGTAAATACTAATAATTTTAAAAAATTAAATATTCAAACATCACAATTTATTCAACCATTATTTGAATATCCAAGTGCATGTTCTGGATGTGGAGAAACACCATATATAAAATTATTAACTCAATTGTATGGTAAAAAATTAATAATAGCAAATGCTACTGGTTGTTCTTCTATTTATAGTGGTAATTTACCAACTACTCCATATACAAAAGATAATTCTGGTAGAGGACCAGCATGGGCTAATTCTTTGTTTGAAGATAATGCAGAATTTGGTCTAGGATTTAAGTTATCTATTAATTTTCATAAAAAAAGAGTATTAAGAATAATAAATAAACTAAAAAACATGATACCTGATTTAAATAACTACATTAATAAAAACGAATTATCATATGAGTATGTTGAAGAAATAAAAAAATTAATAAGTAATAATCCTTTATTTAAGAATATCATTTCTCACAATGATTTAAATTATTTAATTAGTAAATCAATATGGATTATTGGTGGTGATGGTTGGGCTTATGATATAGGAATTAGTGGTTTAAAATATGTATTAAATTCAAGAGAAAATATTAATATTCTTGTATTAGACACACAATGTTATTCAAATACTGGAGGACAGTATTCTAATGCTACTCCTTTAGGATCAGTTACTAAATTTAGTAAATATGGTAAATTAAATACAAATTATGATTTAGGATTAAATATAATAAGTACATGTAATCATATATATGTTGCACAAATTTCTATAGGTGCTAATTTTCAGCAAACAATAAAAGCAATGCAAGAAGCAGAATTATATGATGGACCATCATTAGTTATTGCTTATAGTCCATGTATAGAACACGGATACGATTTATCTTATAGTTATCAACAAGTTAATAAATTAACAGCTATTGGATTTTGGCCATTATATAGATTTAATCCTAGTTTAATAGCAAAAGGTACAAATCCGCTAATTATTGATTATAGTATTACATCTGATAATGTATTAAGCACCTTAATAAAGGAACAACGTTTTAGAAGATTGTATGAGATTAATCAAAAAAAATTTTATGATTCTTTACAAGAAATTAAAAAAGAAATAAGATACAAATTTAATTATTTATTAAATATAAGTAAAAAAATTTACTAAATAAATTTTATTTTATGCCAGAATGACCAAATCCTTTATTAAAACGTTTACTTCTATTAGTAAAATGCTTTACTACTTTTAATTTTACTTTAAGTATTGGTGTAAATATTATTTGTGCAATTCTATAATTTGGTTTAATAATAAAATTACATTTACTACGATTAAATAAAGAAATTAATACAGGACCTTGATAGTCTGGATCTATTAAACCAATATTATTACTTAATATAATTCCATGATTATGACTTAATCCTGACCTTGGTAATATAATAGCTGCTACACTATAATCATTTATATGTATAGCTATACCAGTAGATATAAGTTTAGTTTGTCTAGATTTTAAAGTTATAGGGTTTGTTATACAAGCTCGTAAATCTAAACCAGCAGAACCATCAGTTTCATACGATGGTAGTTTATAATCAAAATTATTATTTAGTAATTTAATGTTTACTATCTTTTTCATATCTAATAATAATCTGTTTCATTAATTGCTTTGCTAATATTTGTTTTTTATTTAAAGATAAAAGCATTTCTCCATCATTCCATATTAAATATAATTCATTATAATCATTATTTATATTATTAAATCTATTTTTAGAAACATTATTAGCACAAATTAAATCTAATTTTTTTTCAATTAGTTTTTTTCTAGCATGCTCCTTAATTAAATTAGTTTCAGCAGAAAAACCAATAACGTAAGGACGGTTTTTAGTTAATTGACTAACTTCAGATATAATATCAGGATTTTTAATTAAATTAACAATTAAATTATCTTTTTTAGCAATTTTACTAGAAGAAAAATTAATTATTCTATAATCTGATACAGCAGCACAACCAATAAAAATGTTTTGATTACTTATATTATTCATAACGGCTTGTTTCATTTCCAATGCACTTATTACATTGATGCGTTTTATATTACCTGGTGGGGTTAATAAATTGACTGGACCTGATATTAATGTTACATTAGCACCAAGAAAAGCAGCAACATAAGCAATAGAAAATCCCATTTTTCCAGAACTATAGTTACTAATAAAACGTACTGGATCTATCAATTCATGAGTAGGACCAGCAGTAATCATAATATTACAATTTTTTAATGGTTTATTAAAATACTGTTTTAATTTTTTTATAATTATATTTGGATTTAACATAGAACCTAAACCGATATCTCCACAAATTTGTTTACCAAAATTAGGACCCCAAATTAATATACCTCTACTACGTAGTATTTTTATGTTATGTTGAGTAACAGGAGATTGATACATGTAATTATTCATAGAGGGGATAATTATTATTTTTGCTTTAGTTGCTAAACATATAGTACTTAATAAATCATCAGCTAACCCTAAAGCTATTTTTGCTATAGTATTTGCAGTTGCTGGAGCTAATAATATTAAATCTGCCCATTTTGCTAATTTAATATGTATTATATTATTATCAGTAGTATAAAATATATCATCAAATACTTTATAGTTAGATAAAATTTGTAAGCTTAATTTATTAATTAGCTTTTTTGATGTTTTAGTCATAACTATACGTACTATTGCTTGTTTTTTCCTTAAATAACGTATTAATTCAAATACTTTATATATAGCAATACTTCCACTAATACCTAATAATATACGTTTTCTTAATAAAGTTATCATACACAATATCCTATAATTATGGTAATTATTATGATTTTATAATAAACTAATATGCTGCTTATATATTTTTATTACAAAAAATATTTAATTATGCTAATTATATATATTTTAAATAATTATATTATTAATTTTTTTAATAATTAACACTGTAATGTATAATAGTAAGTTAGGAGTATTTAGAAATGGCAAAATTTTGTTGTATTACTAATAAAAAATCAGTTAGTGGGAATAGAAGATCACATGCTATGAATATTACTAAAAGAAAGTTTTTACCTAACTTACATTATCATCGTTTTTGGTATTCTAAAGAAAAACGTTTTATAAAATTACGTGTTACAACTAAAGGTATGAGAATAATTGATAAGAAAGGTATAGAAAATGTTTTACTCAAAAATCTATTAAAATAATAATTAAACTTTTATAAATTATATTTTTTAAAAGAGTATTAAAATGTCTAAGAAAAATCGTATTAATATTAAATTAGTTTCGTCGTCTGGCACAAAACATTTTTATGTTACGACAAAGAGTAAAATTAATAAAACAAAAAAAATAGAATTAAAAAAATTTGATCCGATTATTAGAAAACATGTTTTATATAAAGAGTTTAAAATATGATTTTTTAATATTACTAATAACTAACACTGAATATAATAACATTAATTATCAAAATGCCTGAATTACCAGAAGTAGAAGTAAGTAAACGTATTATTAAACCATATATTTTTGGCTATACCATTTTGTACACTAGGGTATATAATATAAATTTACGTTGGCCAATAAGTAATGAATTAATTCACATCAAAAATCAAATAGTAATTGATGTTATTAGACGAGCTAAATATATTTTATTAGAATTAACAAATGGATTTATAATTATTCATCTTGGTATGTCTGGTAAATTAGAAGTATTACATAAAAATATTGATCCTGGTAAGCATGATCATATTGATTTTGTTATGAACAATAACATAATTATTAGATATAATGATAGTAGAAAATTTGGATCATTAATATGGAGTCATAAATATAATTTACCTAAAAATATTTTAAATTTAGGAATAGAACCATTGAGTAATGATCTTAACTATAATTGGTTTTGTAATAATATTCGTAATAAAAATTCTTTAATTAAACCTTTATTAATGAGTACTAAATGGATAGTAGGTATAGGTAATATTTATGCTAATGAAATATTATTTGCATCAAAAATTATGCCAACTAGAATTATTAAAACTTTAGACGATGATGAAGTAAAAATCTTAATATATAACATAAAAAAAATATTGTTGTATTCTATTAATTTAGGAGGATCTACTATAAGTAATTTTAGTTGTAATCAATTTACTGGTATGTTTAGTACAAAATTACAAGTATATGGACGTTACAATTCTAAATGTAATGAATGTACAAATACAATAAAAGTTATACGTATGAATAATAGAAGTACATTCTTTTGTGATATTTGTCAAAAATAGAATATTAACTAATATTAAATTTTTTGTACACTGCATGAGCAACTAATTTTGGTAAGAATTGTTCTATATTACCACCATAATATGCAATTTCTTTTACTATAGTTGATGATAAATTTATCCATTTTCTATCAGAAAACATAAATAAATTTTCTAATTTAGGCATAAGTTGATTATTAATTTGTGCTAGTTGCATTTCATAATCACAATCAAATGTTGATCTAATTCCTCTAATTATTACATTTATTTTTTTATAACGTGCAAAATCTACTATTAATCCATCAAAGCTAGTAATAGTAACATTACTAATATGTAATGTTACTTGTTTAGCTAGATTAATTCTTTCATTTAAATTAAATAATAATTTTTTATTATGATTATTAGTAATAGCAACAATTACGTTATCAAATAATTTTGCTGCACGAGTAATAATATTCAAATGACCATTGGTTAATGGATCAAAAGTTCCTGGGTAAATAACTTTTTTTGACATATTTATCTATTAACTGTACTATTTTTTTTGATGAACCACGATACTTATTAAGTACTAAATTAGTATGGCAAATACGATAATGATAGTAAGCTTTATTATATAATAAATTGTTGATTTCTTTTATTAAAGAATTTAATGAGTTAACTATTATTATACTGTTACTTTTTTTTAATTTATGATAAATCTCATGAAGATTATTGGTATATTGACCAACAATCACTGGAATATTATGCACAATGGCTTCTAACGGATTATGTCCACCATAGCTTAATAAACTACCACCAATAATAGCTATATCAGAAATACCATATAATAATAATAAATCACCTATTGTATCTATTAATAGTACTTGATGTTGTTTACTTGGCATAATATGTTTACTAAATATAGTATACGATAAATTGTTTCTAGACATTAAATAAATTAATTCATTAATACGTTTTATACTACGAGGAGCTATAATAAGTAACAAATTAGGAAAATTATGTATTAATTTTTTGTACGCTTTTATTATTAAAATTTCTTCTCCGGGATGAGTACTGGAAGCAATTAATATTGGTCTATCATATAATGACCATTTAAAACGTAGCTTTGCTGATTTAATTAAAATATTTTTTGTTAAATGTATATCAAATTTTAAATTATTTATTACTTCTAATTTATTAGAAGTAATTCCTAATGATTTAAAGCGATTACTATCTAGTGTACTTTGTGCAAAGACATAATTAATATTATTTAATATATTGGACATAAAATCACTAATAATTTTATACTTTCTAAATGAAGAATTTGAAATACGAGCATTAATTAAAATAATAGGAATATTTTTTTTATTTAGTATTTTAATTAGATTAGGCCATAATTCTGTTTCGACAATTATAAAAATTTTTGGTTTTACATAATTAATAAATTTATTTACAAATAATTTAATATCATATGGTAAATAGACATTATCTACACAGTTAAAATAACTATTTACTATTATCTTCCCAGAAAATGTTATATTAGTAATTAATATTGATGTAGATGGATAGTAGTTTTTTAAAATATTAATTAATGGGACAATTGACAATGTTTCTCCTACAGAAGCAGCATGTAATACTATGCTATTAGATTTTATATCTTTATAAAATCCATAACGCTCATACCATTTATTATGGTAGTAATTTTTTTTTATTATTGACCAAATTATTCTAATAATCAGAATAGGCTGTAATAAGTATAATATAATATTGTATATTATATTAATTAATAATATTTTAAATTTTGTCATTTTAATAAATAATAAATATAATTACTTTTGATTATTGAAGTTATATTAATTTTAATTGAATTACTAATTAATATATTAATATTTATTTAAATTTATTATAGAATAATAAAAATATTTTAATTATTAATTAGTATTATAATACTATTATTTGTTTTTTAATTAAAAATAAGTTAAGATGTATACTTTATGCAAAATGTTATCAATTTTTTTTATCATCATACATTTATTTGTTTAGTTTGGTTAATAATATTATTTGTTTTGATATATATTCAGTATTGGTTTTATACAGTTGGTATAACTAAAGAAATTAATTGTTATGAAGCAGTTATGTTAATTAATAACAATTCAATAATAATTGATTTAAGAAGTAATATTGAGTATTGTAATGGTCATATTATAAATAGTATAAATATCTCTTCTTATAGTTTTAAACAAGCCATATTTACTAATGTGAATAATAATCAATCTGTTATTATTATATCTAATAAATTTTTTTCTAAAAGTTTAGTAGATAAATTAAATCAAATTGGATTTAAAAAAATATATCTATTAAAATCTGGTATATCAGCTTGGAATGAATGTGGTTTACCATTAATAAAAGGGTAGTATATTTTAATAAAAAATAATATATATTAAAATTTTATGTTAAAAAAAAACAATATAGCGGTAATTGGTACTGGATCTTATGGTACTGCTTTAGCAATTGCTATTGCACGCAATAATAATATTGTATCATTGTGGGGTAGTAATGTTAGTAAATTAAATAAGTTAAGTATTTCTCGTTGTAATATAGATTCATTACCAAATATAATATTTCCGAAAACTTTAAAAATCGAGTTTTCGATAGAAAACCTATTTATTAGGAATAAATATATAATTATTGCTGTACCAAGTATTTTTTTGGTTAATATTATTAATATAATTAAACCGTATGTTAAAGACGATACAAATATTATTTTAGGAACCAAAGGAATAAAACATAGTTATTACAAGTTACCTTATACGGTAATTCAAGAAAAATTACAAAAAAATATACCAATTGCTGTAATTTCTGGGCCAACTCTTGCTATAGAATTAGCAATGGGATTACCTACTGCTGTTACTGTAGCTAGTAGTAGTTATGATTTAATTTCATATTTAAAAAAGATATTACATAATAATAAAATTTTTAGAGTATATTACAGTTATGATATTGTAGGAGTTCAACTTGGAGGGATAGTAAAAAATATTATTGCAATAGGAGTAGGTATTTCTGATGGTATTGGGTTAGGTAATAATATTAAATCGGTATTAATTACTAAAGGATTTAAAGAAACTATTAATTTAGGAATAAAACTAGGTGCTAAATTAGACACTTTACTTGGTATATCTGGTCTAGGTGATCTTATATTAACTAGTACTACTAATAAATCACGTAATAGACATTTTGGTTTGCTAATAGCTCAAGGCTACAATATAAAAGAGGCAAAAAATAAAGTAGGACAAATAATAGAAGGATATTATAATGTTAAAACTATTATGAATCTATCAAAAAAATATAATATACGTATGCCTATTATAAATGCTATTTATCGTATTTTGTACAAAAATAAAAATCCTTATCGGACAATGATGGCACTACTTAGATATTTACCTCAGAAGGAATAAAATTATTATTTATTGTGTTAAGTATCTTAATAAAATTTTCTGTATCCAGGGATGCTTTACCAATTAATACTCCATTAATATCTGGTTGTTTTAAAAGATTTAGTATGTTAGTAAAATTTACAGAACCACCATATTGAATATTAATATACTTACCTATTTTGTAATTAATTTGCATAAGATAATTTCTAATAGCATTATGTATTTTCTGTATATAAGTCGGGTTAACAATAATTTTATTACCAATCGCCCAAATTGGTTCATAAGCAATTATGGTATCTTGAAGAGCTAAAATACCTAAATTTTTTATAATATTATTTATTTGTTTAATACAAATTACTATTGTTTGGTTACTTTGATATTCTTTTTTAGTTTCTCCAATACACAATATAGGAAAAATGTTTTCTGATTTTAGAATAGTAAATTTTTTTAATATTATATTATCATTTTCTTTATGAAAAATTTTTCTATCAGCATGACCTATAATTGCATATTTTATACCAATATCTTTTAACATTTTGGCAGAAATTTCTCCAGTAAAAGAACCATAATTATGTATGTCAATATTTTGTGCACTTAATGAAATATAATTATCACACTTATAAAGCTTAATTACTTGTTGCATATAATCTAAATATAATAATGGTGGAGCTATAATTATAGAAAAATTACAACTTTTTACTATATGGCTAATTTTATTAATGAAATGATTAATTAAATATTTATTACCATTCAGTTTCCAATTACTTATAATTAACAAATTCTTCATTATTATTTCCTTGGTTATTAAGTAAGTAATTTCTGAGATAATATTATAAAATATTAGTTAAATATCAAAATTAATAACATTACTAATTAATAGTACACATAAAAATACTACTAATGTCTATACAACCACAATAAATCCATTATCTTTTTATCTAATTATAAAATATCAGCCAAATAAATTAATTTATTATAATTATAAAATAAATAAACTTAAATCTTCATTAGATATTAATGAATCTAAATGGTTATGAACATAATTTGCATCGATAGATAACTTTTTACCACTCCATTCACTAGCTTCATATGATATATCTTCCATTAATCTTTCTAATACAGTATGTAAACGACGAGCACCAATATTTTCAGTTCGTTCATTAACTTGCCAAGCAGCTTCAGCAATACATTTAATCCCATCAGCAGTAAAAGTAATATTGACTCCTTCAGTTGCCATTAAAGCAATGTATTGAGTAGTTAATGATGCATTAGGTTCAGTTAAAATACGTTCAAAATCTTCAGTAGTTAATGCTTTTAATTCAACTCTAATAGGTAATCTACCTTGTAATTCCGGAATTAAATCAGCTGGACTAGATACTTGAAATGCACCGGAAGCAATAAATAAGATATGATCTGTTTTTACCATACCATGTTTAGTAGACACCGTGCATCCTTCTACAAGAGGTAATAAATCACGCTGTACTCCTTCTCTTGAAATATCTGGCCCAGATATTTCTCCTCCTCTTCTACATATTTTATCTATCTCGTCAATAAAAACTATTCCGTGTTGTTCTACTGCTTCAATGGCTTTTTCCTTTAATTCTTCAGGATTAATTAGTTTAGCAGCCTCTTCTTCAATGAGAAGTTTCATAGCATCTTTAATTTTAATTTTTCTTAATTTTTGTTTCTGTCCAGCAAGATTTTTAAACATAGATTGTAACTGATTAGTCATCTCCTCCATCCCTGGTGGGGCCATAATTTCTACTCCTAATGAAGATGTTGCAATATTAATTTCAATTTCTTGATTATCTAGTTTACCTTCACGTAATTGTTTACGAAAATTTTGTCTAATCTGTAATAAGTCTTGTTGTTCATCTACTTGTCCCCAAGTATTCTTCTTAGTTGTCGGTACTAATACATCAATAATTCTTTCTTCTGCTAATTCTTCAGCGCGAAAACGATTTTGCTCCATATACTGTAGTCTAATCATTTTTACTGCTGTATCAGTTAAATCACGAATGATAGAATCTACTTCTTTTCCAACATATCCTACTTCAGTAAATTTAGTTGCTTCCACTTTAATAAATGGAGCATTAGCTAATTTTGCTAAACGACGAGCAATTTCTGTTTTACCAACACCTGTTGGACCGATCATTAAAATATTTTTAGGAGTAATTTCATGACGTAATACTTCATCTAATTGCATACGACGCCAACGATTTCTTAAAGCAATAGCAACTGCTCGTTTAGCATGATACTGTCCAATAATGTAAGCATCAAGTTCACTAACTATTTCACGGGGGGTCATTTCAGACATATTTTCGCCTTTAAGTTTTAGGTATTAGTTCTTCAATAGTATAAGAATAATTTGTATATATACAGATATCACTAGAAATTTTTAAAGCTTTTTTAACAATTTCTTTTGCGTTTAGGTTAGTATTTTCTAATAATGCAAGTGCTGCAGATTGACCATAAGGACCACCAGAGCCAATAGCAATTAAATTATTTTCTGGTTGTATAACATCACCATTACCAGTAATAATTAAAGAAGTGTTATTATCAGCTACAGCTAATAAAGCTTCTAATCTACGTAACATACGATCAGTACGCCAATCCTTAGCTAATTCTACTGCAGCTCTAGTTAAATGACCTTGATGTAATTCTAATTTACGTTCAAATAGTTCAAATAACGCAAAAGCATCTGCCGTACTACCAGCAAAACCAGCAATAACTTTATTATTATGTAATTTTCGTACCTTACGAACATTACTTTTCATAATGGTGTTACCAATTGTTGCTTGACCATCACCACCAATAACAACATGCCCATGACGACGTACACCTATAATAGTTGTCATAATCTTTTCATTTTATTATTAAAAATATATTTAAAAAATATTATTTATTATATTATGAAACACAATTATATAATTTTCAATATTTTATTTAATTGTTTACACTATATTAATAGTTAATTGTATTACTAACATGTAATAATAAATAAAAACTTTTAGTATACTGTAATAACATAAATTATACTCAAAAAATTAATTTTGATGGTCTAATAATGTACTGGATCTACATCTATTAACCAATTAATTTTATATTTGTGTGATACTAAACTAATATAAGAATAATATTCATTAATAATGTTATGTAATGTATTTCTTGATTTACTACTTAATAATAAATACCAATAAAAGTAATTTTTTAATTTAAAGTAATATGAATATAGTGGTCCTATTATTAGAATTTTATTTTTTATAATATTATTTAATATTTGTTTTAGTTCTAATAAAAATAACTTTGCTAATTGATTATTATTAATAACTTTAATTAAAGCATGAAAATTAAATGGCGGCAGTTTAGTTAATTTTCTATTATTTAGAATATATTTTGCAGTATTATAATAATTGGTATTTATTAATTGTTGTATTAATGGATGATTAGGAAAATTAGTTTGTACAATAACTTCATATTTCTTATTTATATAATTAGTTAATTGATTGTATAATTGAATAAAATATTCAATATATCTAAAATTTTTAGAAAGTAGAATATTATCAATATTCATTAATAAAATTAATGTATCTTTGGTAAAAAGATATCTTTTAGATAAAAAAAGTGTATTACTAATTATCACATTAGCATTGTTTATAATGCTATTTTTATAATTATTAAAATAGTCTACACTATATATTGATGTATTAGGAAATATACTAGATAATAAATTTTTAAAATTATTTATATTAATATTAACAAATTTAAGTTTATTATTACATATGTGACAAGTACTAGGCATTGTTAATAACATATTACAAAAATCACATTTTAATTTATCATAATACTTATTATATTTGTAGTATTGTTTGCATATAATACAATTGACAATATGATGACATATAGTACATATTAGTACTAGTTTAGTATTCAACGTGTTAATAAATATTAATACCTGATTATTATTTTTTAGATATGTTTTAATTTTATTTATTAACATAGGGGATAATTTATTTATTTGTGAATAATAATTAATATCTACTAGTACTAGATTAGTAGTATTATATGAATAATTTTTATTAATTAATATTTGTCGATACTTATTTTTTTGTATATTGTTAATTGTTTCTAATGATGGGGTTAATGAACTTAATATTACTGGAATATTATCTACCTTAGCTCTTAAAATAGCTAAATCTCTTACATTATAACACCATTTATAATTTGCCTTATATAATATATTATGTTCATCGTCTACAATAATTAATCCTAATTTAGTAAATGGTATAAATAAAGAACATTTAGTACCAATTACTATTGGTATATTATTATGCCAAATATTCAACCAAGTATTAAATTTTACTTTATCATTTAAATTAGGATGCATAATACCTATTGGTAAATTTATTTGATCTTTTAATAAAGACAATAACTTAAATACTAACACTACTTCTGGTACAAGAATAAGTATTTGTTTTTTATATTTTAAAATATTTTTTATAATATCTAAAAATATTTTAATTTTGTCATTATCTTTTATATTGCTAATTACTGTGACTGAAAAATTATCTATACTTGTAAATAAATTACAACTATTATCAGTTACATTTTTATTTAATGATTTATTATAAGTTTTGTACCATATTTTTGATATTAAAGTATTAAAGTATAATTTACATAATTTTTTTTTATGTAATATTTTTAATAATTTAATAGATTTTTTTGAGAATTTTATAATATTCTGATATATTGGCTGATTAATTAAAGTACTTAATATTATTTTTTGTTCTTTAGTAAAGAATGAGTTTTTTTCTATAGCTATCTTATTTAACTGAGTAACTACCAATGTTTGTAGTTGATTACTTATTAATTGACCATCTTTAATTTGTTTTGGTAAAACACTAAATAAAGCTAAACCAATTGGATAGTGATAATACTGAGAACCCCATTTTATTATATACCATAGACTAGTAGTGAATAATGATTTTGTATCAAAAATATAGATTACATATTTAATATTATTAATTAATAGTTTACTACTTACATTTATATCAGTTATAATACCAATAATATTTTTTTTGCCAAACGGAACTAATACTCTTGTACCAATTATTGGATTAACATGATTAGCTACTTTATAAACAAAGGTTTTAAAGATTGGTATAGGTAAAGCAACATTAATAATCAACTTATATCCTTTACTAAATTTAATAAAATACTTAGTATATTATAATATATAAATTAATTATGTTAAACTTATTTAAGGATATATTTTATGAAAAAAAGTGTTCATCCTAGTTACAATAATATTATAGTAACATGTGTTTGTGGTAATCGAATTAATATTAAATCTACTATTTGTAATGATATTAATATAGATGTATGTAATAAGTGTCATCCGTTTTATACTGGTAAACAAAGATTATTAGATAGTATTGGTAGAGTAAGTATCTTCAATAAAAGATTTAATTCTTATTATAAATAAATAGTATGAATATATAAAATACCTCATTAGTAAAATAATAATTTTATAATAAATATTATCTATTTAAATATTAATTACATTTAATGATTCAAAACCATAATATTTTAATATCGTTACCAGATTTCTCGTTTTTTTAGTTAGACTAACACAATATGCTTTATCACAAATAAATTTACTATTTAGATTACAACTTATATTATTTTTTATAAAATTTAATATAAAATTAATAGTAATAATATTAGAATCAATAACAGTTTTTTTTAAAATATGTAGTAAATTTAATGTAAATAAACTAAAATGTGTACATCCTAGTATTATTGTATCTGGAGTTTTATTATTATTTTTCCATTTAGTAAATATTTTATGTAGTAATAAATTTGATGAATAATAACCTTGTAAAATTTTTTCTGCTAAGTGTACTAATTGCATAGAAGGTATTGATATGATTGTATATTTATAGGATAATTTATTTATTATATTACTTACATAATTACTATAAATAGTATTATTAGTAGCTAGTAAACAAATATGATTATTTCTAGTAAGTTCTGTAGCTATTCGTATAGCTGGTAAGACTCCTATAATAGGATAATTTAATAACTTTCTTAGTTCTGATAATGTTAAAACACTAGCTGTATTACAAGCTATAATAATTAAATCTATTTTATTTAATTTACAGATACTATTAATAATTTTTATTATTCTATAACTAATATAATTTTTATCTTTATTACCGTAAGGAAAACCAACATTATCAAATGCATAAAAATAATTAGAATAAGGAATAATTCTTTTTATTTGATTATAGAATAATAAGCCACCTAATCCAGAATCAAATATCATGATATTTAATTTATATTTAAAATACATTATATACTAAAAAATAATAATTTTAACTTCACTAAAAATTATGTATTATATTACTTTATTATAATTATAATATATACTTAAAATGTATTAAGTAACTAAAAATTATATTAATTTATAGTTTATGGTATAAATATTTATTAATTTATTGAATTATACTTAATTACTTAATAAAATCATTAGTTTTAATAATTTTAGTTAATTTTATCTTATATGATGAATAATCTTTTAATAATTATAGACGGATCATACTGTTTATATCGTACATACTATTCGATAATATCGATTAATAAAAATCTGGGTGAATCTAGTGGGGCGATTTATGGAGTATTAAATATTATTAGTTATCTATTAACTAAGTATAGACCTAGTCATGTTGTAATTACTTTTGATAAAGGTGGAAAAACGTTTCGTAATAATTTATATAATGACTATAAATGTAATAGAAATCCAATGCCGGATAACTTACGTAAACAAATTACTCCATTAAAAAAATTAATTAAAGCAATTGGTATTTCAACAATATCTATTACTGGAGTAGAAGGTGATGATGTAATTGGGACTATTGCTTTATCAACTACAAATTATGATATTAATGTTATTATTGTTAGTAATGACAAGGATATGGCTCAATTAGTATCTAACAAAGTTAAATTATTAATTAAAATTTCTGGAAATGTTCTTGGTCCAAATGAAATAAAAGATAAATTTGGAGTTTCACCTAATTTAATTATTGATTATTTAGCACTAGTAGGTGATAGAATTGATAATATTCCAGGAGTTCCTGGTATAGGAGTAAAAACTGCTAGATTATTATTAAATAAATTAGGTAACTTAAAATTATTGTATACTCATTTAGATAAAATCAATAATGGTGAGTTCTATAGAGCTAAAAAAATTATATCTAATTTATTACTTTATCGAGAAAATGCTTTTCTTTCTTACAAGTTAGCTACTATTAAGACTAATGTGCCAATAAAATATTCTTATCATGATTTTATACTAAAACAATCTAAATTAAGATTTTTATCTAATATATTAAAACAATATAATTTATATTATTTCACAAATAAATTAAAATTTATTAATTTTTAAATTTAGTAATAAACTAAATTAAATATCATAAATTTAAGTAAGATATTTTTGGTAACCATCTCTTAATAAGCAATTTAACCCTTTCCGGGTAGTTTTTTTTTACATAATAAGCTAACAGCTTAGTTTGATTGATAATATTATAATCATACTTAATATCAAACACCTTTAATTTTAATTGACCAATTTGGTTTAATTCAAATAATTTACCAGGTCCTCTAAATTCTAAATCCTTATTTGCAATAAGTAAGCTATTATAATTATCACGTAATATCATTAATTTATGTTTAGCTTGATTACCAATTGGTGATGTGTATAGTAATACACAATAAGATTTATTATTACCTCTACCAATACGTCCTCTTAATTGATATAATTGTGTTAATCCTAAACGATCAGCATTCTCTATAATCATAATATTAGCATTAGGAATATCAATACCAACTTCAATTACTGTAGTAGTAACTAATAAATTAATTTTGCCATCTCTAAAGTCTTGTATTATTTGTTGTTTTTTTAAAAAATTTAGCTTACCGTATATTAAGCCAATATTAATCCCTGGTAATTTATTAACTAATTCTTTCCATACTATTTTAGCAGATTTAATATAATAATATTTAGAAGGCTCTACAATTGAACATACCCAATATACTTGATATGCTTTATTTAAGCATAACTCATAAATACGTTTTATTATAGTATTGCGTTTATTATCTGACATTAGTACAGTAGTAACTGATATTTTATTCTTCTGAGATAATGATTCCATAGTAGACACGCTTACCCCAAAATATTTTACAATAGCTAATGTTCTCGGTATCGGAGTAGCTGTCATAATTAACTGATGAGGATAATAATTATTTATAATACCTTTATTATATAAAATAAATCTTTGATATACCCCAAAACGATGTTGTTCATCAATTATAATTAATGCTAACTTAGCGAAGTTTACCTGTTTTTGTAATAATGTATGCGTTCCAATAATCATTAATACATTACCATTACTAATTTTTAAGCATTGCTCATGATAATTTTTGTTACTAGTTTTTTTAGTAAGAACACACACATCAATACCTAATGGATTAAACCATTTTTTAAATGTTTTTCCGTGTTGGATTGCTAATATTTCTGTTGGTACCATAAAAGCAACTTGTTTTCCATTACTAATAACTACTAATGCAGTTAACGCAGCTATAACTGTTTTGCCAGAACCAACATCTCCTTGTAATAATCTAACCATTGGAATATTTTTATATAAATCATTAATTATTAATTTAAAAATATTATTTTGAACTTTATTTAAAGTAAACGGTAAATTATTTATAAATAAATTAATTAATTTATTATTATAATAATTTATGCGATGACTATTTTTTCTATCATAAAAATTAATAAAATTTAAATAGTATGATAGTAACTCTTCAATTACTAATCTTTTCCTTGCTGGATTATTATATAAATGTAAATTATTAATCATTATATTATTTGGTGGATAATGCACATTATATAATGCATCTTGTAATGTAGTTAAATTATTAAAATAATTATTATTTGGTAATAATTCATCTAGTGGTATATTGTCTTTTAAGTATTTTAATGCATACAAAATTATTTTTCTAATTCTATTTTGACTAATGCCTTTAATATTTGGATATATAGGTATAAATTTATTATTAATATAGAAATCAGTCAATAATCTATATTCTGGATTAATAATGGTAATACCATAACTAGTATATTTAGCTATTCCGCTAAGTAGAATAGTTTTATTTGTTAAGTAATTAATATATCGTTTAATATTTTTAGCATTAAAGAAACATATTTTAATTTTACTACTACTATCATAAAAATAACAAACTAAGGTTAATTTTTGATTAATATTAATAATATAATTATTTCTAATTACACCTTTAATCGTAACTAACGTATTTAATTGAATATCTTTAATTAATGTAATTCTATTATAGTTATAATACTTAATTGGTAGATAAAATAATATATCACATAAATTTTTAATACCTACTGATTTTAATATGTTAATAATTTTACTATTTACTTTTAGTATAGTATTAGTTAATAAAAAATTACATAGTGGATACATTAAAATTTTATTTACTTAAAAAGTTAATAAAATAATACTAATTGTATTAATTTTAATAGATATTAAATTTGATTAATATAATATTATTATCTTTAATTTCTAATATTATTCCATAATTATACCATGCACCAAGTATAATATGACAATAATTATTACGATTAATAATTATCTCTCTATGAATATGACCATGTATAATAATTGATGGTTTATGTTTATTTATATTACGTAGTAATTTATAATTATTAATATTAAAATTGCTATGTGATTTATTTGTACTATGTGTTCTTATTATATTTTTTAATTTTATTCTTACCTTAATAGGTAACTTTAAAAATAAATATTTTATAAATTTACATCTAGTTAACCAAAAAAATAGTTTATAATTAATATCATTTGTACATAAATCATCACCATGTGATATTAATATTTTATTAGTTAAGTAATTAAGTATTAATTTAGAAGGTAGTAATTTAATCTTACAAAGACTAGCATAACTATTGCCTAATAAAAAATCCCTATTACCACGAATTAAATAACATGGTATATTATGTTGATTTAGTATATTAATTGTATTAACTATTTTTTTTGATATCTTATCCATATAATCATCACCAATCCATGATTCAAATAAATCACCTAAGATATATAATGCTGTAGAATTTATAGCATATCTTTTAATGAAAAAATCAAAATGATTAGTAATATCTGGTTTATTGTTACTTAAATGTACATCTGCAATAAATAGTATTGTCATATAATATATCTTAAACTATAATTATATTAATTTTAGTACATAATAAGATTATATGACATTTTTATCTATAATAAATTTTTATTTATGTTAAAAATATTTAATTCACTAACAAGAAAAAAAGAATGTTTTACACCACTAACTGATAATATTATTAATATTTATATATGTGGAGTTACTACTTATGATTTATGTCATATAGGTCATGGTAGAACATTTTTATTATTTGACGTAATAATTAGATATTTACGTTACAAAGGTTACTTAGTTAAGTATGCACGTAATATTACTGATATTGATGACAAAATTATTAATGCGGCAAATAATAACAATGAGTCAGTTGAAAAATTAACTGATCGTATGATTAATTTTATGCATAGTGATTTTAAAAAACTTAATATTATTAAACCTAATGTAGAACCAAGAGTAACTAATCATATTAGTGAGATATTAGATCTAATAATGTGTTTAGTGAAAAAGAAACACGCTTATGTTACCAAAAATGGTGATGTAGCTTTTAGTATTAATAGTTATAAGAATTATGGTGCTTTATCTAATTGTAATATTAATAATATTTATCATAATAATAAGATTTCTTCCAAAAATAAAAATTATCCGTTAGATTTTATTTTATGGAAAAGAATTAAAGATCATTATATTAATTGGGTATCACCATGGGGAAAAGGTAGACCTGGATGGCATACAGAATGTGCTGCTATATGTAATTATTTATTTGGTAATAATTTTGATATTCATGGAGGTGGTATTGATTTAATTTTTCCTCATCATGAAAATGAAATAGCTCAAGCTATTTGTGCTTATGGTGGAATATATTCTAATATTTGGATGCATACTGGAATAGTAAAAGTAAATAATAATAAAATGTCAAAATCATTAAAAAATTATTGTACAATTAGAGATTTACTAAAATTATTTGACGGCGAAGTAATAAGGTTATTTGTTATATCTAGTCACTATCGTAGTAGTATTAATTACGAGTTAAATAATTTACTTAAATCATATAGATCATTAAAAAAGTTATATATTACACTAAATTTTTTTCATCAATCTACATTTAGTAACAATGATATTGATGATCAATATACACAATTATTTTTTCAAGCTATGGATGACGATTTTAATACTCCGTTAGCTTTATCAATATTATTTAATATAGCACATAAAATTAATTTTTTAAGAACTAAACAAGATAATACATTAGCATTTAAATTAGCTAATACTCTAAAAAAATTAGCTAATATATTAGGATTATTACATCATAATGCCAATGATTTTTTAAATCAATATAAAAAAAATTTCTCTGATTTAACTAAAATTAATTTATTAATACAACAAAGAAATTTAGCTAGAAAACAAAAAAAATGGGATGTGGCTGATAATATTAGAAAACAATTATTATTAAAAGGTATAAGGTTAGAAGATAATAACAATGATACTGTTTGGTTTACTATCTAAGTTTTAATCTAGTAAAGTAGCTGCTTGTAATGTATTTTTCATTAAAATTGCTACTGTAATTGGTCCAATCCCTCCTGGAACAGGAGTGATATAGCTAGCTCTACCTATAGAATTTTTATAATCAATATCACCAACTAGCTTACCATTAGTTAATCTATTAATACCAATATCAATAATTATTGCACCTAATTTAATCCACGAACCAGGAATAAAGTTAGGTTTACCAATTGCTACTATTAATAAATCAGCATGATTTACATAATATTTTAAATTATTAGTGTATTTATTTATTATAGTAACTGTACAACCAATATTTAATAGCTCAAAAAACATTGGTCTCCCTACTATATTTGATGAATTAATAATTACAGCATGTAATCCAGAGACATTAATATTATAGTACTTTAATAATGTAATAACAGCTAAAGGAGTGCATGGACTAAGTATTGAATTATTTTGACATAAACGCCCAATATTATATGGATGGAATCCATCAACATCTTTTTTATGATTAATATATTGTAGTGTACTAAATTTAATAGTATTTGGTAGTGGAAGTTGTATTAAAATACCATGTATTTTTTTATTTTTATTAAGTTTTTTAATAATAGTAACTAACTCTATCGTACTAATGGTACTAGGTAAGTTATAACATAAAGAAAAAAAACCTACTTCTTGACAAACTTCTCTTTTGTGTTTAATATAAATTATTGATGCTGGATTATTACCAACTAAGATAGTTGCTAATCCAGGAATTGATTTTCTTAGTTTTATTCTTTTTTGTACTGTTAAAGAAATTTTATTTTTTATATATTTGGCCACTAAATGACCATCAAATATTTTTGTTGTCATCTTTTTTAAGCTAGTATTATTTATTTTAATAAAGTATGAAATTTGCGCTCTTAGCTCAATTGGATAGAGCAACAGCCTTCTAAGCTGTAGGTTACAGGTTCGATTCCTGTAGAGCGTAAAACAACTTAGGTGTTATAAGGTTAAATTCTCACGGGCAATTAGTATCAGTTA
>JAOBJT010000003.1 GCA_025728345.1 Candidatus Lightella neohaematopini
TAACTGATACTAATTGCCCGTGAGAATTTAACCTTATAACACCTAAGTTGTTTTAAATTTATAAACCTGATAATAATAACGCAATAGATCAACCTGAATCCATTCCGAACTCAGAAGTTAAATGTTGTGGTGCCGATGGTAGTGTAGAGTAATTCTATGTGAGAGTAGGAAATTATCAGGTTTTTATATTAAAAATTTTATTATCTTATCAAGATTAATTTTTTTTATTCTATTTATTAAATTACGTATTTTAATAGGATAATCAGCAATAGTTTGTATATCATTATAATGTTTAATTAATTTTGTGTAATTATTAATATTACTTAATTCTGCATTATTTTCTTTAATTAGGAACTGTTGAGGATCGTAAATTAATAGAGCATTTTCTAAATCTAATTGCCATGATCTTATGTTAAAATTATTACTAGTTAACATACACCATTCATTATCAATCCAAATACCTTTCATATGAAATGAATTATATTGATTTTTCCATATTTTAATTATTAAATATCCATGATTAATATAATTTTGTAATTTTATCATAATCTTACGAAGATTGATTTCATATAAATATGGTATAATATTTACTATATGAAAATTATCATTTTTTTTATGGGCATAAAAATCACTAGCGATTTTATCGCTAACAATAATTTCTACTACTATACCAAGATTTAATGCATCAACGATACTATTAAATAGTATGTTAGGTATATTAAAATATGGAGTGCATAAAATTATTTTTTTTTGAGCAGAATAAATTAAATGGTAAATAGTTTTATTTAATAGATTATGTCTACCTAAACCAACTAATGGGATAATTGATAATTTATTATAATTAATAGTACCTAAATAATGATAATTTGCTGTTTTTAAGGTTTTTCGTAATGTATAAATATTACTATTAATAATAACTTTTTTGTCATTAATATTATTTAATCTATTAATTGCTTTTGCAGTTAATAAATATTGTTTAATATAATAAACTAATGCATCAGCTAATAATTTATTCTTGATAATTCTATAACGATCATATCTACAGTAATTTAATTTTTCTAAATAAACATCATTAATGTTAGCACCGCTGTAAATTACTTTATTATCAATAATAAATCCTTTTAAATGAAATACACCAAGATATTCTTTATTACTAATTGGAATTCCATATATTGGAATTTCTATATCTGAATTTATTTGTGCTATATAATAATACCAATCAATATTTGTTACTGTGTTACTATTACCAAATCTATTTCTTTTAGCACGATTCAAATCAACTATAATTACTATATCGAGATTACAATAATTTTTTTTAGCTTTATATAAAGTATCTAATATTAGTCTACCACTACGATCACAATCAAAATATAATAGTACTATATATATTCTAAATCTTGCTTTACCAATAGAATATATTAATTCTTTATTAAAATCAGTGGGTGAAAATAATGTTCTAATTTTGTTAGATGATTGAGGTATTTTTAATAAATTTATAAGATATTGCTTATAATAATTACTAATCTTCATAAATTATTATTAATAGTGTTAATTATGTATTAAAAATTAAAACTTTTACTAAGTATATAATAAATTGTATCAGATTACAAAATTTATTAAAAATTAGTAATTACTATTAAAAAAAAGTTAACGAAATACAAATTTTAATATATCTCCATCCATTATAGAATAATGTTTATTATAAATTGCATACGGAATTTTATTTAATTTTTGAAACTTATTATTATCAATTAATACAAACTTATTATAATTTATTACTTTAACTTTTATAAAACCATTATAGATATCGGAATGTATTTTTTTAGCAGCAGTTAATGCTGTAGTCCCCCGTTTTATCATCCAAGATTTTATTTCTTTATCGTTAAAAGTAAAAAAAGTAATTATGTTTAATAAATTAAATGTATGAATAAATAATCTTACTAAATTATATTTACTTAAAATTTTGTTATACGTTCTAAAATTTGTTTTATCTAACGTAGATTTTTTAATTATAAAATTAATATTTTTTTCTTTTAAAAAATTAATATTTATTACTATATCTTTATTATAATTAATAGTAGTATTTGATATATTTTGCACATTAGTTTTAGTATCATCACAATTAAAAATATAAATCATTGGCTTTAAAGTAATAAAATTTAGATTACTAACAATATTTTTTTCTTCATCACTAAATTCTAATGTTTTTAACATTTTATTATTATTTAAGCACGATATCAATTTATTACAAATTTTTATAATATTTTCATTAGTAATATTATATTTTAGTTTACTTAATAAATTTTCGCATTTAATTAAATCATAGAGAATTAATTCCATATTAATTATATTAATATCTTCTATTGGTGAAATACGATTATATACATGATGAATGCTATTTTTTTTAAAATTACGTACTACATGATAAATAATATTAACTTTATATAATTGTTCTAATATCTTTTCCCCTAAACCAATACCATTAGCAGCATTTTTAATTAAACCAGCAGTGTCGATTAATTGAATTCTAGAACATAATATATTACTGATATTAATAATATCAGCTATTTTATATAAACGAGGATCATACAGATCAACAATTCCTATATTAGGATTAATTGTACAAAATGGATAATTATCTGTTCTAACTTGACTATTAGTTAATAAATTAAATAAAGTCGATTTACCAATATTAGGTAATCCTATAATACCACATTTAATATTCATTAAATTTTAATTAATGCTATTTTTAGTTAATTGAATTAAATTATTGTGTTTAAAAATAAATTTACTAATATTATATTCATCTAGATAAATAATGTATCTAATATTTTTTATTATCGAATTAAAAGTATATTTTATTACTTTTAGTTCTTTAGTAGACATATCAGATAATAAAAAATTAGTTACCCTATTTTTATTTCCTGGATGTCCAATGCCAATTTTAATTCTGCATAAATTATTGTTATTAAATGTTAACACAATGTTTTTTATACCATTATGACTAGTATTATTTATTCTTTGTTTAAATCTTATTTTACCAAGTGGTAAATCTAATTCGTCGTGAATAATTAATATCTCATTTATTTTAATATCATAAAAATTAGCTACAGCAAATAATGATTTACCATTCATATTAATATATGTCATTGGTAATAACAAATATATATTATAATTATCTATTTTAAATGTGCTAATGTAACTAAATAATTTTATATTTTTTTTAAAAATTAAATTATTATGTTTAGCAAAGGCATAAATAAACTTTGCTCCAACATTATGTCTGTTATTTTTATATGGTAATCCATAATTAGATAATCCGATAATTAACTTAATCATTTTATTTTAAACATCTCTGATATTGATTCTTCACTATTAATACGTCTAATTGCCTCTGCTAGCATATTAGCTAAAGTTAATATCTTAATATTAGATAATAATTTTATTGTTGGTGTTAATGGTATCGTATCACACACAATTAATTCATCAATTACAGAATTTTTAATATTATGATAAGCATTACCAGAAAATACTGGATGTGTAGCATATACAAATATTCTTTTAGCTAGATGTTTCTTTAAAACATTAGCAGCTTCACATATGGTACTAGCAGTGTCAATCATATCATCAATTATTAAGCAATCACGATAAGAAACATCACCAATAACATTCATAACTTGAGCTACATTAGCTTTTGATCTTCTTTTATCAATAATAGCAATATCAATATCATTAAGTAATTTAGCTACAGCACGAGCACGAATAACTCCTCCAATATCTGGAGATACAATAATAGGATTATATAACATTTTTTTACGTATATCATCAATTAATACAATACTACCAAAAACATTATCTACAGGAACTGTAAAAAATCCTTGTATTTGTTCAGTATGCAAATCAACAGTAAGAATACGATCAACACCAACACTAGACAAGAAGTCAGCAATAACTTTAGCAGTAATAGGTACTCTAGATGATCTAACTCTTCTATCCTGTCTAGCATAACCAAAATATGGTATTACAGCAGTAATTCTTCTAGCAGAAGCTCTTTTTAAAGCGTCAATCATTAAAATCAATTCCATAATATTATCATTAGTTGGAGCACATGTAGATTGAATAATAAAAATATCATCACCTCTTACATTTTCATTAATTTGTATATTAATTTCACCATCACTAAAACGACCTATAAATGCATTACTAACACTTAATTTTAAGTTAGCAGCAATGTGATATGCTAACTGTATATTAGCACTTCCAGAAAATAACTTTATATTAGACATATATAATTCCAAATAAAATACTAATAACTAAATATTTTCCCATCTTTAAGAATACTATGTAACGGTGAAATATTTTTACTTTTAGTTACAAAACCTGTTACTCCACTAGGTTTATTAAATAAAATAGAGTAGGCTGTGTTTTGATTATCACATTCAGCAAATATACATGATCCAGTTCCAGTTAATTTAGCAGGAACATATCGTGATAACCATAACATATATTTTTTTATTATCGGAAATTTTTTCAATACTATACTTTCGAAGGCATTATAATATTTGCTAGATAATAATTCTGTATGAGTTTTTATTGCAGAATAATTATTAGTACTAACGTAACTAAATATTTTAGTTGTAGAAATTTCTATTGGAGGTACAATAATTACATACCATTTTTCTCTTAAAGATATTGGAGTATTTATTTCTCCTATACCTTCAACTATAGCTGTACGGCCATATATAAATAGTGGTACATCAGAACCAAGCAATAAACCTATTTTTGCTAAATTAGGTAATGTTAAATTACAATGCCAAATCTTATTTAAAAATAATAATATTGTAGCAACATTAGACGAAGCCCCACCCAATCCACTACCTATTGGGATAACTTTATTTATTTTAATATGCATTCCAAAATATTTATTAATACATTTATTACTTAAACAGAAATATTTTAGTAATTTTACCGCTTTTATAACTAAATTATTTTGTGAAATTATTTTATTAGTATTACTAGAAAAACTAATAATATTGTTTTTGGTTACAGTAATATTAATTACATCACTATAATTAACAAATTGTACAACTGTTTGTAATTTATGATAACCATCATCTTTACAACCTATAATATGCAATAATAAATTAATTTTTGCTGGTGATGGTAAACAATAATTAGTCATTTCTGTTATATTATCCAATTATAAATTTTAATCTTTATATTAACATCATTACAAGATAATTCTATATATTTTGGTAATACAACCATATTATTATGATAATAACTATGTCTACTATACATTATATTCCATACATTATTATTATCATATAATGTAGCATTATTTAAATAACCATATTTATTTAAAACAAACTCTTGATTTTTATTAATTATACCTAAAACTATTTGGTTTAAATACTTAAAAGGTACATTAATATTAAATAATTCTTTTATAATTACATCTGGTGATTGTTGGTAATAAAAAATGTTATTATTTATAATTAATTTTGTAGTATTATTTGTAATATTCAAACATACTTTAATAGTATTAAATGGATTAGTTAAAACAAATCTATAATCATTTTTATTAATTTGTTGCCAATAGAAGTTAGCACTGATATTATATTGTTTTGATATGTAAGTAATTAATCCATTTAATTTATAATTTTTAATGTTTAATAGTAGCTGTTGTTGATGGTTCCAATTATAATAATTATTATTAATCATTTTCATATTGCTATGACATGCACTAAATAAACTTAAACATGTAATAATTAATAATTTACTAAAATAATTTGTAAAATTTTTATTCATTATATATTTTGTTTACATAATAGTTATTATAACATTAATTTTAATTAAACAATCAAAGTAAAAGTTACGTTGATGTAATTTTATCATTAATTATAATTTTAACAATAGATTAGTAATTATAATTGTATATATCAATTTTTAAACTAGCTTATTATATATTAATTATGGATAAAAATTTAATAGCAAAACTATATAATAAAAAACATCGTTTTCATGAAGTAGAAATTCTATTAAGCAAAAAAAATATTATTTCTAATAAAAAATTATTCTTAACATTATCAAAAGAATATAATGAATTAGCAAAAATAGTAAAATATTTTACACAATGGTTGAACATAAATAAAAATATAAATAATACTAAAAAACTAATTAATAATATTGAACTAAAAGATTTAGTTATAGAAGAATTACAATTATGTAGTAAAAATAAATTAATAATAGAAAAGAAAATTATTAATATTCTTTATAGAGAAGATAATATTAATCAACATGGTTGTTTTTTAGAAATTAGAGCTGGTACTGGAGGAAATGAAGCCTCATTGTTTGCTAGTGATTTATTATATATGTATAGTAAATTTAGTGAAAACAAAAATTGGAATACTGAAATAATTAATACTAATTATAATCATTTAGGTGGTTATAAGGAAATAATAATTAAAATAAACAATAAAAATGCTTATAATTATTTAACATTTGAATCTGGTGGACATAGAGTACAAAGAATACCAGTTACTGAATCTCAAGGGCGTGTACACACTTCTACTTGTACAGTTGCTGTTATTCCTGTGGTTCAAGAATCAAAAATAACTATTAATAATAGTGATTTAAGAATTGATAGTTTTAAGTCTTCTGGTGCAGGTGGACAACATGTGAATACCACTAATTCTGCTATTAGAATAACACATATACCGACAGGTATAACCGTAGAATGTCAAGATGAACGCTCTCAACATAAAAATAAAGCTAAAGCTATGTCTGTTTTAGCAGCAAGATTAAATAATTTAAAACTAAAAGAAAAACAAAAAAAAGATATCTTTACAAGAAGAATTTTATTAGGTAGTGGAGATCGATCTGATAGAATTAGAACTTATAATTTTCCACAACGTCGTGTAACTGATCATAGGATAAATTTAACATTATACCGTCTAGAAGATATATTTAATGGTGAATTAGATTTAATTATTCAACCATTATTCAATTTTTATTTTAACAAATGAGTATAAATAATATTAGTTATGATAATTGGTTAAAATATGCGGGTAATAAATTGTTATTAGCTGGCATAAGTAGTTATAAATTAGAAGCTGAAATACTTTTAAGTAAAGTAACTAATAATAGACGTAATAAACTAATTTTATTGAAAGATAAAAAATTAACATATAAGCAATATAATAAATTAATGCAGTTGACCTTTAGAAGAATTAATAGAGAACCGTTAGCATATATTTTAGGATATCATGAGTTTTGGTCATTAAAAATTTATGTATCTTATAATACAATGATTCCTAGAGCAGATACAGAATGTTTATTAGAATATATTTTAAATTTACCATCTAATAAAAAAATGTTAGTATTAGATCTAGGAACTGGTAGTGGAATAATATCTTTAGTTTTAGCAAAAGAAAAACCAAAATGGATAATTACTAGTGTTGATTTTTATATTAAAACATTAAATATAGCTAAATATAATGCTAAAAAATTAAAATTATATAATATTCAATTTATTCTTAGTAATTGGTTTAGTAATATAAAATTTTATAATTATAATATAATTGTTAGTAATCCACCATATTTAAAAATTAGTGATTGGCAAAATAATACACAACCAGAATTATATTTTGAGCCTAAAACAGCATTTTTAGCTGGTCATGATGGATTAATGTATTTAAAATTAATTTGTCATCAGTCAAAAAATTTTTTGACATATAGTGGTTGGTTAATATTAGAACATGACTATTGGCAAGGTAACTTTATAAGAAATACTTTAAAAAAAATTGGATTTAAAAATGTTGGTACTGGTTATGATTATAACAATCATGAAAGATTTAGTTTTGGCCAATTATTATAATATTTTAAATACTCAGTTAAATAATTAATAATATTTATGCGTAACATTATAATAAAAGTAAAAAATATCAAAATATCTAATGACTTACCATTTGTATTATTTGGTGGTTTAAATGTATTAGAATCTAGAGATTTAGCTATGTACGTATGCGAATATTATAAAAACATCACTGATGATCTTGGTATTCCCTATGTATTTAAAGCATCTTTTGATAAAGCAAATCGAACTTCGATTAACTCATACAGAGGTTTAGATTTAGATTATAGTATAAATATTTTTGATGAATTAAAAAATCAGTTTAACGTGCCAATTATGACAGATGTACATGAAAGATATCAAGTTGATATTGTAAAATCTGTAGTTGATATTATTCAATTACCAGCTTTTTTAGCTAGACAAACTGATCTTATTCGTACTATAGCTGAATCTAAAAAAGTAGTTAATGTTAAAAAACCACAATTTATTAGTCCTCATCAAGTAGTTCATATAGTAAATAAATTTCGTAATTTTGGTAATAAAAATATTATTATCTGTGAACGGGGAACTATGTTTGGTTATAATAATTTAGTAGTTGATATGTTAGGATTTTCTATTATGAAAGATATTTCTAATGGTTGTCCTGTAATTTTTGATGTTACACATTCATTGCAATGTCGTAATAATCCATATAATATAGTTTCTGAAGGAAGAAGTAAACAAACAAATGAATTAGCTAGATCTGGTATTGCTATAGGTATAGCTGGGTTATTTATTGAATCACATCCTAATCCAGACAAAGCAAAATGTGATGGTGAATCTATATTACCAATTAAACAATTAAAAATTTTACTAAATCAAATTAAATCTATAGATGATATTATAAAATCATTTCAGAATTAATATAATAAAATTGTAATTAAATACATAATAAATAAAGCTAAATGCGTTGCTCCATTTAAAATATTGGTTCTACCGGTAGATAATGATACTTGACAAACTACCAGAGTAGTTAACAATGCTATACATTGTGGTAATGTTAAACTAAAAAATATCTGTTGTTTTGTGATAAATGATAATACAATTACCGTTGGTACAGTTAGTGATATTGTAGCAAGAACAGAACCAAATAATAAATTCATAGCTCTTTGTGCCTGATTATTTAATACTGCACGTATTGCTCCTAAACCTTCAGGAGATAAAGTTAATGATGCTATTAAAAATCCAGCAATTTGTTTTGGTGCATTAATTATTGTTAATAATTTATTTAATGAACTAGCATTAAGTTTAATAGTAATAATAACAAATAATAAATGTATTATTAACCAAAAGCTATGCCATAATGATGTATGTATAGACTGAATATAATTGTCAACATCTTCATGTTCATAAATAAACCAACTTTGATGAGTATGTGTTTGTATTAATAAAAATACTCCGTACATCACTATACATAATGTACCTATAATAATAGTTTGTATAGTATTAAAATTACCATTTGGTAGTGTAGAAGGAAAAATAAGAACTATAATAGATAATAATATAATTGCCATTAAATATTGCTTAATACCTGCTAAATTTAATGATTGAGTATCAAATTTTCTACCTCCTAATAATAATGATAATCCAACTAATCCGGTTGTTACAATCATAATAACTGAATATAACGTATCACGCATTAATGTAGATACATTATTATTTGTAATCATTAAGGCTGCTATTAAACTAGCTTCTAAAATAACTACTGATAATGTTAAAATTAATGAACCGAATGGCTCACCTAATCTATGAGCAAGAACATCTGCATGACGTACAGTATTAAAAGTATTAATAATAATAGATAACACAGTAACTAAATTACTTATAATTAATACAAAAATCGAATAATAATCATTAAAAAGATACAATATTATCAAAGTTATTATAGAAATAGTAATAATGTATAATTTATTGTTAATATTCATATTTTATTTTTTGACTTAAAATTATTAAATTAATTAATAATATTTTAAAATTATTTAAATAATACTTAACTTAATAAGATATTTATTTGAATTAACAAATTATGTTTATTAAACTAATATATTAACGATTAACTTCATTAAGTAAATTAATAATTTAATTTTAAATAAGTATATATTAAAAATTTATTGATAATTAATTTATTAAATTATAATTATTAATTTTTTAGTTAAAACTAATAATTATTAATTTAATTTTTAATATAAAAGTAAATTCTAATATTAATAAATTTATAATTATTTTGATAATTGCTAGGTGAACTATATCTTATTTTCTCAAGATAAATTCAATAATAAAATGGAGCTGGCGGGATTCGAACCCGCGTCCAAATTACAATTTACTAATAGTATTACATGTTTAGTTCATTTTATTTATGTTAAGTTAATATGAACAAATTAATCTTAACAGCTATCTTGAATAACTAAATAATATTTTACTGTCAAGCCCAATAAAATACCTATACCCTAGAATTTACAAAATAATACTTTTTATCTAGGAATAAAAAGCACCTTTAACCATATACTTTAACGATAACTAAGCAGCTAAAGCAACTGGTTTATACTTACTATTTGCATTTAACAATTTAAGGTTTTTACGTGGTTACCTAATCCTCGACATGAACTATAAGTAATTATAAATTGTCAAATCCATAAACAGCCCCCTAATAAAATAATATTATAATAATTAATAATATTTTCAATATTTTTTAGATAAATTTTTTATACTTCTAGATCTAGTTATTAACCATTCCCTACGTTTTATACTCATTCTTTTATCGTAATTCTTCTTACCTTTTACTATACCAATCTTTATTTTTACTAAATGTTTTTTCCAAAATATTAATAATGGTATTACAGTATATCCTTTTTGTTTAATGTAATTAGATAAAAGATATAATTCTTGTTTCTTTAGTAATAATTTTCTATCTCTTTTTATATTAATAAAATTAATATTTGAAGTTATTAATGGTTGAAATTCAGAATTAATTAAATAGGCTTCTTTATCTATTATAGATACGTAACTATACTTAATATTTATCTTATTCTTTCTTAATGATTTTATTTCCCAACCATAAAGAATAATTCCAACATCAATCTCTTTTTGTAAATCATAATTAACAGAAATATTTTTTTTTATACAGATTATATTATTTTTATTCACTTTTATAACTATAAATAATTAATTACTGTAGAAAATAATAACATTATCTTATCATAAAATCTATAACTATATTTTTGTTAAACTTAATTATCAACATTCTTTGAATAGTTAATAATCCTCCATTATATTCTTTTTTATAGATATAAAACCAGGTATTTCTACTATTAATATTATTTAATAAAGGTGTTCCAAATAATGTTATGACCTCTTTTTTTGTCATTCCTAATCTAATTAAATTAAAATTATTAATATAATTACCATAAATAATATCTTGTGATTTTAATATTTTATTAAAAAAAAACAACCACTATTAAATACTACAAAAAATATAATTAATAATAATTTAATATATTTTTTTTTCATTTTATAATTTTTTAGCTTTACTATTTTTAGTTTATTGAAGATAAGTTATTTTACTATTTATAAATATTACTAGTATTTAGTTTTTGTAATTTTTTAGCCAAAATAATTTTTTTCTTAATAAATTAAAATAATTATATTTTGTTGGGTGTATTAAATTAAAATATTTATTACTACTACATATATATATTTTTTTTTTTGTATTTAGTATAAAATTTACCTGATTATCACAACTAACTTTTATATTATTATTATTCCTAGGAAATGATAGTTTTACAATACTAGTATTTTTAATAATTATTGGTCGAGATGATAACGTATGAGGAAATATAGGTAGTAACATAATAGCTTTAACTAATGGTGTAATAATTGGTCCACCACCTGATAATGAATAAGCTGTAGATCCAGTTGGTGTAGAAATTATTAAACCATCAGCATAATTTAAAAATGCAAACTTATTATCAATATAAACTAGAATATTTATCATAGATCTAGTACTATTGGATCTTAATAAGATTTCATTAATTGCATTACTAATTTTTTTCTTTTTACCATTAAGAATATAATATACCTCCAATAAAAATCTTTTTTCTACTATATAATTACCAGATAGTATTTCAGATAGTTGTTGTAATAATGAATTATAATTTATATCAGTTAAAAATCCTAGATTACCACAATTTATACCTATAATTTTAATTTTGTAATATGCTAAGCTACGTATAGCACCTAACATATTTCCATCACCTCCAACAACAATAGCTAAATCTGCCTGTTTACCTATATAACTAACATTACCATTATTTATCTTATCAATAGATAAATTATTAATAATTCTATCATCTATTATAATATTATATCCATTTTTATCTAACCAATAATATAATTTCTTACATACAAAAAGAATTTTTTTGCAACAAGAATAACCAATAATACCTATTGTATTAAAATTATTAGTCATAATAATTATATATCCTTATTATTTATATGTATTAATATAATTCACTTGAAATATTTATTATTAATCCCCATTAATACTTTTGATTATTATTTTTAATAGATAATGGAGAACTAATGGAAATTAGTAAAGAACAAAGTACTCATGATCAGAAAGATTTAGAAAGTCAAGAAAATAGTAATAGTCAAGAATTTTTAAATAATTCTAATTTAGAACAATCTACTAAATTAGATGTTAGAGATCAACGTATAAATGAATTAGAATTATCTATCGTTGAGTTGAAGCAAAAGGAACGTGATTATATACTAAGAGCAAAAGCTGAAATTGAGAATATTCGTCGTAGAAGTATACAAGATATAGAAAAAGCTCATAAATTTGCTTTAGAAAATTTTATGATTGAATTGTTACCAGTAATTGATAATCTTGAAAGAGCATTAGTTACAATAGATAAAGATGAAGCATTATCTTCCACAAAGAAAGGTATTGAATTAACTTTACAATCTTTAATTAGTGTTATGCGTAAATTTGGACTAGATTTAATAGATGAAAACTTAGTACAATTTGATCCATCTATACATCAAGCTATTAATATAGATAAATCTGGCAAATATGAGCCTAATCAAGTAATTTGTATAATACAAAAAGGTTATACTTTAAATAAAAGATTAATACGACCAGCTATAGTTACAGTATCTAGATGATGAGATAGTTAATAAATTTAATTATACTGTCCAATTTATTGGTTTTTTATTTTGCTTAATAAGAATGTTATTGGCTATGGTAAAGTGTTTGCAACCAAAAAATCCTAAATTTACAGAATATGGTGATGGATGTGACGTTGTTAATATAAAATGTTTATTCTTATTTATATATTTAAT
Organism: Candidatus Lightella neohaematopini; assembly: GCA_025728345.1. GTDB lineage: Bacteria > Pseudomonadota > Gammaproteobacteria > Enterobacterales > Enterobacteriaceae > Lightella > Lightella neohaematopini_F. The sequence goes on from JAOBJT010000003.1 coordinate 13,235, forward strand.
TTTTTTTCTAGCAAAATTACCCCATAATAAAAATATTAATCCATTATGATAAAAATCTAGTATTTTTATGATTTTATCAGTAAATAATTCCCATCCTATATGTGAATGAGATAATGGTTTATTTTTTTCTACTGTAAGTATAGAATTAAGTAACAATACTCCTTGTATAGCCCAATTATGTAAATTTCCATGATTTGGAATAATAAAATTATTAATATTATTTTTTAATTCTTTAAAAATATTAAATAATGATAATGGAATTTTTATACCTTTATTAACAGAGAAGGCTAAACCATCTGCTTGTTTTGGATTATGATATGGATCTTGTCCAATTATAACGATTTTAACTTTATTAAATTTTGTTATATTTAAAGCATGAAATATCTTATTATTATTTGGATATATCTCATATCCATTAGACTTTCTGTCTTTTATAAATTTTATTATTCGTTTAAAATAATCTTTTTTTAACTCATTTTTTAATAGATTATTCCAATTAATTGTATTAGTCATAAATAAATGTATTATTATTGAATATATTTTTATTATAAATATAATAATGTATAAAGTAAATTTTGTTGAAGATATTCTATATGTTTAAAATAAGTAATATTCGTAATTTTTCTGTTATTGCTCATATTGATCATGGTAAATCAACATTATCTAATTGTTTAATTAAATTTTGTAATAGTAAAAATTATTTAGATAATATAAATATTATAGATAATATTTATTTAGAACAAGAAAGAGGTATTACAATAAAAGCACAAAGTGTTAATTTAACTTATGATTTTCTTGGAGTAAATTATAAGTTAAATTTAATTGATACTCCAGGACATACAGATTTTTCTTACGAAGTAATTCGAGCATTATCAGCATGTGAAGGTGTATTATTATTAATAGATGCAATAAAAGGAATTGAGGCACAAACTATAAATAATTTTTATATAGCAAAAAATATGAATTTGTTTATTATAGTAGTAATAAATAAAATAGATTTACTAGAATATAAACCTACTAATCTTATTAATCAAGTAAAAAATATTCTAGATAAAAATCTAGTTATTACATGTTGTTCTGCAAAAAAATCAACTGGTATAAATGATTTAATAAGAAATATAGTTGAATTTATTCCCCCACCTAGTAATTATTATGATAATAAATTACAAGCAATAATTATAGATGCTCAATTTAATAAGTATTTTGGAATTATGCTATTAATAAGAGTAAAATCTGGCTTTATTTTGAAGAAAAATAAAATTAGATTAGTCAATATTAATAATACTTATATTGTAGAAAAAATATGGTTAGTTACACCAAAGATAAAAGAGTGTTCGGAACTAAATTGTGGTGAAGTTGGATGGATTATATGTAATATAAAAAATCTTAAACAACCGATAGTTGGAAGCATTATTACTTCAGAAAGAGATGTTAATAGTACGATATTACCAATAAGAAAAATTAATCCACAAGTTTTCGCAAGTTTATTTTTATTAAATAATAGTGATTATACTATCTTTAGTAATGCTTTAACTAGAATTAGTTTAAGTGATGCATCATTATTATATAAACCAGAATTTTCTAATACCTTTGGCAATGGATTTAGATGTGGATTTTTAGGATTATTGCATATGGATATAATTAAAACTCGTTTAGAACGAGAATATAAATTAAAATTAATTATTACATTACCAACGGTTAAATATGAAATACTAACTAATAATAATAAAATTATTTATATTAATAAACCACATCAATTATTAACTTTAAATAAAATTAAAGAATTACGTGAGCCAATTGCCGAATGTTTTATAATAACACCAAAAATTTATGTTAGTAAAATAATAAAACTATGTATTAAAAAAAGAGGAATACAAGTTAATATTATTTACTTTAATGATCAAGCAAAGATTATTTATCTTATACCATTAACAGAAGTAATACTAGATTTATCTACAATAATTAAATCTATTTCTCATGGATATGCATCTTTAGATTATAACTTTAAGTATTTTAAAAAATCTAAATTATCATGTGTTAATATTTATATAAATAAAAAATTAATACCAGAATTATCTATTATATTACATAATAATGATATTAGATGTAAGACAAATTTAATAATTAATAAATTAACTAAAATTATACCTAAGCATCAATTCAATGTAATTATACAAGCAGTTGTAAATAATAAAGTCATTGCTCGAACTACAATAAAAAGATTATGTAAAAAGGTAACAGAAAAATGTTATGGTGGTGATGTAAGTAGAAAAAAAAAGTTATTAAATAAACAAAGAGATGGTAAAAAAAAATTACAAAAATTAGGAAAAGTAAATATTCCTAAACAGGTATTTTTTTCATTACTTGATGTTAATCAAAAAAATTAAACTTTTTATAAATATAAATTATGATTAATAATAAATTATTATTTGCAATAATTATAACTATTTTTTTCATATGGACATTAAATTATATATTAATAAGATTAAATCGAAAATCTTTAAAAAATAAAATAGAAATTAATAGTTATAATAAAATTGTTAATAAAAGTATGACTAATTATATTAGTAGATTTATTAGTTCTACTTTTCCTACATTAATTGTATTACTATTAATTAGATTAATATTATTAGAACCATTTAAAATATTATCAGGATCTATGATGCCATCTTTATTACAAGGAGATTTTATTTTTGTAGAAAAGATTTCTTATGGCATAAAAAATCCTGTGTCGAATAATTATTTTATAAAATTTAACAAACCTAATAGAGGTGATTTAATTGTATTTAATTATCCTAATGATAAAAGTACTAAATATGTTAAAAGAATAATTGGTATTCCTGGAGATAAAATAATTTATAATTATATTAATAAAGAAATATCTATTTATCCTAATTACAGTAACAAACTATTGAATAATAAAATTGTTATTAAGTATAGTGATTTAATATTTAGTGGTTTTAAACAGGTATTTTGTTTTAAAAATAATCAGATTATTAATTATTACACAACTAATAAATTAAATAAACAAGAACATTATATTAAATTATTGGAAAAAAAGGAATCACTATCTAAATTATCATATAATATATTAATTAATCCGGAACAATATGATCAAATAGACTATTATTTTAAACAAAATAAAAATAATATATCGGAATGGACAGTACCATCTAATAATTATTTTGTTATGGGTGATAATCGTGATAATAGTTTTGATAGTCGTTATTGGGGATTTGTTTCAGAAAAAGATATTATCGGAAAAGCTGTATTTGTATGGTTTAGTTTAAATGAGTATAATCATGGTATTTTTAATAAAATTAGACTAGATAGACTAGGTATTTTAAAATAAAATGAATAAAAACATTGATAGTTTACAATATAAATTAGGATATTATTTTAGTCAATCAAATTTACTAATACAAGCTCTTACTCATAGAAGTGCTAGTTTAATACATAATGAACGTTTGGAATTTTTAGGTGATTCTATACTAAATTATATTATTAGTAAAATTATTTATGATAGGTTTTTAGATCTTAATGAAGGTAGTTTAAGTCAAATTAGATCTATATTAGTTTGTAGTAACACACTAGCAGAAATAGCTAATGAATTAGAATTAAGTAATTATCTATATCTTGGATTAGGTGAAATTAAAAATAATGGATCTAATAGAGTTTCTATATTAGAGAATACATTAGAAGCTATTATTGGTAGTATATTATTAGATAGTAATAATATTAATGTTGTTAAAAATATTATCTTAAAATTATTTAGTAATAAAATTAATAATATTGATCCATATAATAAAAAAAAAGATTCAAAAACTATGTTACAAGAATATTTACAAAGTCAACATTTGCCACTACCTACTTATAAAGTAATCAAAATACTAGGTAGTGCTCATAAACAAAATTTCATTGTGCATTGTCAAACTAACTTATTAAATAATCCAACTATAGGTAATGGTAGTAGTCGTCGTAAAGCAGAACAAGAAGCTGCTAAAAAAACATTAAAATTAATTAATACGTCTATTTAACAAATTATGTATTATTACGGTATTGTTATTATTGTTGGTAGAGTAAATGTAGGTAAATCAACAATATTAAATAAATTTATAAACAAAAAATTATCAATTACATCTCATAAAATATGTACTACTAGAACTAATATTATTGGTATTTATAATAATAATAATTATCAAATAGTATTTATTGATACTCCAGGTATAAACAATAAAAATATTAATAATTTTTCTAAACAATATAATATTATAAGTAATGTAGACATAATTTTATTAGTTATAAATAAATACTGGACTAAATATGAAGAACTAATTTTAAATTATTTAAAAAAACTAAATAAATTAATTTTACTAGTTATAAATAAAATTGATTTCTTTAAACAAAGAAGTGATTTATTACCATACTTATCTTTTTTAGATAAAAAATACAGTTTTAGTAATATAGTTCCAATTTGTGCTAAAAAGAATAGTAACATTAATATGTTATTGAAAATTATACATAATCATATACCACGTGGTAAACCAAAATTTCCTGATTACATTATTACTAATCAATCATATAAGTTTATCTTATCTGAATTAATACGTGAGAAAATAATAAAATTCTTAAATAAAGAATTACCATATACTACTAAAGTAAGAGTTATCTCTACTAATGAATTAAAAAACATTTGCAATATATTTGCAATAATATATGTGAAAAATAATAGTCAAAAAAAGATTGTTATTGGTAACAATGGTTTTTTAATTAAAAAAATTAATTTTTATGCTACAAAAAATATAGAATTTTTTATTAATAAAAAAGTAAATTTAATTTTATCAATAAAAATTTAATTTTTAGGATAATTAATGAAAATAAAACAAAATGCATTTGTTTTACATCGTTACCTATATAAAGAAACTAGTTTAATTTTGATTTGTTTTACTGAATACTATGGTTTAGTAAAATTAGTAGCTAATGGCGCTAGATCTTTACGTAGTAATTTTAGAGGTATATTACAACCATTTATGCCATTAATAATTTACTATGGGGGAAAAGGTAATATAAAAACATTATATAAAGCTGAACAAATTTCTATTATTATACCTATAACTGGTAATATGATATACGGTGGTTTATATTTTAATGAATTAATATTAAAATTAATAACATATGATTGTAATCATCTAGTATGGTTTCATAAATATCTATATTTTTTAAAAGTTTTAGCTAGTACAAATAACTCATTAAAATATGTTGTTTGTTGTTTTGAGTTATCATTACTAAAGTATTTAGGTTGTGACATTAATCTAATGATTAAATTTAATAATAATTTAAAAAATGAAAATTTATACAGATATCAAACAGATAATAGTTTTATAACTACTAATAAATTAGATTATTTTAGCTTTTCATATTATGAATTATTTAATATTGCTAATTTTAATTTCAAAAATAATAAAATGTTAGATGTGGCTAGAAGATTTACAAAAATAGTACTAACTTATTATTTTGGATTAAAAAATATTAAAAGTTATATGTTTATAAATTAAATATATATTAATATTTATTTCATAAAAATATTAATATATATTTATATTATTAATTATATTGGAGATATATATGGCAAATACTCTATTAAATATAAATATTGATCACATTGCTACTATACGCAACATAAGAAATACTATTTTTCCAGATCCAGTACAAGCTGCATTTATTGCTGAACAAGCTGGAGCTAATGGTATAACTGTTCATTTAAGAGAAGATCGTAGACATATTAATGAACGAGATATTAAAATTTTACGTCAAACAATTCAAACTAATTTAAATTTAGAAGTTTCGGTAAATGAAGCAATGGTAAATATTGCATGTTTGTTAAAGCCAGATTATTGTTGTTTAATACCAGAAAATCGTATGGAAATAAAAACAGAACATGGAATAGATTTAATTAAAGAGTATAAAAAAATAGATAAGTTAATTAATATTCTACATAATAACAATATTAAAGTATCTTTATTTATTGATCCTGTCATTGAACAAATAGAAATAGCAGCAAAATTAAATACTGATTATATAGAATTGAATACTGGTAGTTATTCTATATTAAGTAGACATTACAATGATAAATTTTATATTGAGTTGGATAATATTAGGCAAGCAGCATCGTTTGCTACATCATTAGGATTATTAATTAATGCCGGTCACGGACTTAATTATTATAATATTGCTCCAATTATTAAATTAAATCAAATTAAAATATTGCATATTGGACATTCCATCATTAGTCAAGCTGTTATTTATGGATTAAAGTATGCTGTTAAACAAATGTTACAAATAATTAGAATGTTGTAAAATGCAAATTATTGGTGTTGGCATAGATATTATAGAAATAAAAAGGATAAAATTACTTCTATTTAGAAAAGGTAATCATTTTCCTGTTAAAATATTACATAAAAATGAATTATTAAGATACTATAATAATAGTAATCCTATAAGATTTTTAGCTACTAGATTTGCCATAAAAGAAGCAGCTTTAAAAGCATTTGGTACTGGTATACACAATGGATTATATTTTAATCAATTTGAAGTAGTTAATAATAGTTATGGTAAACCACTTCTAGTACTATTTGGACAAGCTAAAATACTTGCAAATAATCTTAGCATTAATAATATACATGTGTCATTAACAGACGAAAAAAATTATGCTTGTGCCTTAGTAATTTTAGAAAGTAGTAATATCAATAAAAATTAATTAGTTAGTTATTAGTTATTTTGATAAATATGAATATAATTAAATATAATAGTTTCCTTTATAATGATATAAGATGGATGTATTATTGTATATTGTTAGCTGAAAATGCTAGAAAACAAGGAGAAGTACCAGTTGGAGCTATTTTAGTTCATAATAATAATATAATAGGTATGGGATATAATAATGTTATTAAATTTAATGATCCTACAGCTCATGCTGAAATAGTTGCTATTCGTCAGGGTAGTAGTAAAACAGGCAATTATCGTTTATTAAATTCTGTATTATACGTAACATTAAAACCTTGTTTAATGTGTATTGGTGCTATATTTAATGCTAGAATTAAAAAATTAGTTTTTGGTACTGAATATACTAGTGTTAATGTATTAAATCAGTTAACTAATATAATTTATAATGGTTGTTATATTTATAATTTTGTTAATTCTATGGGTAATATATTTTCTAATATTTGCTCTATTCAACTAAAATATTTTTTTCATTGTAAAAGAAATAAAAATTAATATGATTGATTTAATCAATAATTATCAATAAATTAAATGTTAAACAATTACTTTATTAATTATAATGATTGTGATTTAGATAAAATTCTAAAATTAGAAATATCTAGACAAGAAAAGTGTATAAATTTAATTGCATCAGAAAATTATGCTAGTAATTTAGTTATGAAATTACAAGGATCACAATTAACAAATAAGTATGCTGAAGGGTATCCTGAAAATCGTTATTATGGAGGTTGTAAATATATTGATATGATAGAAAAATTAGCTATCTGTAGAGCTAAGATTTTATTTAACGCAGATTATGCTAATGTACAACCTCATTCTGGATCACAAGCTAATTTTGCTGTTTATGCAGCTTTATTAAAGCCAGGAGATACTATTTTAAGTATGAGATTATCACATGGAGGTCATTTAACTCATGGAGCAAAAGTTAGTTTATCAGGAATAATATATAATGCTGTTTTTTATGAATTAGATAATTTTGGAAATATAAATTACCATCAATTAGAAGAATTAGCTAACAAATATAAACCAAAAATTATCATTGGAGGATTTTCTTCATATTCAGGTTTAATAAATTGGAAAAAAATAAGAATTATTGCTGACCAAGTTGGTGCTTATCTATTAGCTGATATAGCTCATGTTGCTGGATTAGTTGCTGCTAATTTATATCCTAATCCAATTAATTACGCTCATATAGTAACTACTACTACTCATAAAACATTAGCTGGTCCAAGAGGTGGTATGATTTTATCAAAAGTGGGTGATAATAAATTCTATAGAAAATTAGATTGTGGAGTTTTTCCTCGTACTCAAGGTGGTCCTCTTATGCACGTTATTGCTGCTAAAGCAGCTGCTTTAAAAGAAGCTATGCAATTACCATTTAAGTTATATCAGAAACAAATATTATTAAATACAAAAACGATGGCAAAAGTTTTTATTTTAAATAAATTTAAAATAGTATCTCCTAATATTGATAATCATTTATTTGTTATTGATTTAACTAATATTGGTTTATCTGGTATCGAAGCAACAAAATTATTAGACTCTGTTAATATTATTGTTAATAAAAATATTATTCCTAATGATAAGAACGGAGCAAATATTACTTCAGGTATAAGAATTGGGACAGCTGCTATAACTAGAAGAGGTTTTAAAGAACATGATGTTCATAATGTAGCTAATTGGATATGTAATATTTTATTAAATGTTAATAATAAAAAATTATTTTATAGTATAAAAAATAAAGTATCTATTTTATGTAATAAATACTCAATATATAGAGAATAATTTATATACAAATATTTATTGTACTTATTTTATAAATTTATTTTATAATTTCTAATATTAAATTAGAAATTTTGGCGTTTCCTATTAATAAATTTCTAGATTGATTATAATTGTTATTTCCGTTATGGTCAAAAATTAAATTACCAGACTCAATTGCTAATAACATCCCGCTAATATAATAATTGATATTATCTATTTTATATAGTAATACACCATCTATTCTACCAGCAGCCAGATATGCTAAATCTAATACATTAACCCCATAACATCTAAGATCTATTTTTTCTATCATTAATTTTTTTATAAGAGATAATTTTTTATTTATGTCTTTTATATTTTTAGTTATTAAATTAGTAGTAATAATACTATTACTTAATATTTTATTATTATTAGCTCGTAATCTTTTATTATTTAATTGAGCTCCTTGACCTCTAATTGCGGTAAATAATTCATTATTAATTAATTCATATATTACTGCAATCTCAGTACGTTTATTTATTTGAATAGCAATTGAAATAGTATAATAAGGAAGTTTTTTAATTATGTTAATGTTTTTTTCAAAATTAATAATCCAATTAATGTTATTATTATGAACTAAATAATGTTTAGTAGTATAAGAATGTTGAGGATAATATTTTTTAATTAAATTTATCGTATGTTGTTCTACACGTTTATTCCAACTATTTATTATAACTTCATTACTTTTATAAGTATATTTAATATTAATATATTCATAACTTTTAAGTAGTATAATACCAATCTCTCTAATAATTCTAATAGCAATATTTAATATATGATTCATTAATATTATTTATTATATTTAGTACTAAATATGTATTTTAGTAATAAAGATTAATAATTTATTGTAAATAATCTATACTAAAAATAATAAATTTAACTATTTAATTATGATTTTTACTAATTATTTAATCTAGAAGACAAATAAATGTTTTATTTTTAGTATTATTTTAAAAATTAATATATCTTTAATAGTAATTAAAATACATATAATCAAATTAATTTATAATAATTATTAATTTTTAATAAGATATTGGTTTAATTAAAATTTTTATTTGAAAAATTTTATATCTTAAAAAATAACATAATACTATTATCTACACTAAGTATAATACATGATTATTTACTATAATTAAATATAATTATGATAACATTAATTAATTTTTAATAGATAACTAAATTGTTATACTAAAATATATAATTAAAATTTATCTGTACCTATACTGTAAGTAATTATAATTTAATATTAATTAATTTAATATTATAATTTTATATGATATTATAATTAATAGTAATTTAATATTAATTTTTTAAAAATAAGTTAAATATTGTTAGTTTAGTTTAATAGATTTGAGTACTTTTAAATAAATAAAAAATTTTGATTAAAATTAAGTTTTATTAGTCTTATTTGTGACTTTAGTATAAAATTTATTAATTAAATTAATATAACTAAATTAGTTTAGTAAATATATTAATATGTAAATAAACTTAATTAATTAAAAATTATATTAAACAATTAAATGGTATTATTATGTTATTAGAGTATACTTTATCAATTATTAAGCCTAATGCAATTAATAAACATGTTATTGGAGATATTATTAAACGTTTTGAAGATAATAAACTGTTTATAGTTGGATTAAAAATGTTAAAATTAAATTTTCATCAAGTATTATTTATATATGATGAGCATAAAGACAAATTATTTTTTAATGATTTATTACAATTTATGACTTCTAATCCAGTAATATTATTGGTATTAGAAGGTTATGATGCTATTAATCGTAATAGATTAATTATTGGTCATACTAATCCTATACACGCAATTCCTGGTACAATTAGAAAAGACTATGCTGATAGCATTACAAAAAATGCAATACATGGATCTGCTTCAAAAGAAGCAGCTAAAAAAGAAATATATTATCTTTTTAAAAAAGATGAGATATATAAAAAAATATATTAATTTAAATATTAATATTTTTATACTTAAGTATAAATTAACTAAATAATAACATATAAGATACTTAATTTTTTTGAGTAGTTAATGAATAAAACTTTTATCAGAAGAAGAAAATCTAATTGCATTTATGTTGGTAATATCCCAATTGGTGGTGATTATCCTATTTCGGTACAATCTATGACTAATACTGATACTGTTAATGTTGAACAAACAGTTAATCAAATTAATATGTTAAAATTTAATGGAGCAGATATTATACGTATATCAATTCCAAATATGGATGCTGCTGAATCATTTAAAAAAATTAGATCTAGTACTAAAAATATACCATTAGTAGCAGATATACATTTTGATTATCGAATTGCTTTAAAAGTAGCAGAATATGGTGTTGATTGTATACGTATTAATCCAGGTAATATTGGTAATATTAGGAGAATTAAAACATTAATAGATTGCGCTAAATATTATAATATTCCTATTAGGATTGGTGTTAATTCTGGATCATTAGAACATAGATTTAAAAATAAATATAATAAAGCTGTTTCAGCAGAAGCATTATTTGAGTCGGTTATGCGGCAAGTTAATATTTTTGATAAACTAAATTTTAGTTATTTTAAAGTTAGTGTTAAATCATCTGATGTATTAACTACTATTAAGGCCTACCAATTAGTTGCAAAATCAATTGATCAACCATTACATGTTGGAGTTACTGAAACAGGTACTACTCGTATTGGCATTACTAAATCAGCAATTGGAATTGGATTATTATTAATGATGGGTATAGGTGATACTATAAGAGTATCTCTTACTACTAATCCAATAGAGGAAGTAAAAGTAGCATTTGATATCTTAAGATCATTACATTTACGTTATCGGGGTATAAATTTTATTACTTGTCCAACATGTGCTAGACAAGAATTTGACGTAATCAGTACTGCTAATAATTTAGAAAAAAAATTAAATGATATTATTACACCAATTAATATATCAATTATCGGTTGTATAGTTAATGGATTAGGAGAAGCTTTAAGATCAGATATTGGAATAGTAGGAGGAAGAAAAAATAGTAGTTTGTACATTAATGGAATAAGACAACCTAATAAAATAAAAAATAATAATATTGTTGATTATTTAGAATTAGTAATACGTAGTAAAACTAATACTTATATAAAATAATCTGTATGAAAATTATTAATTCAGTTAAAGGTATGCATGATCTATTGCCTAAGGACAGTATTATTTGGCAACGTGTTGAATATACAATAAAAAATACTTTACTAAATTATGGATATGAAGAAATTCGTTTTCCTATAGTTGAAAAAACTAAATTATTTAATCGAGCTATTGGATACAATAATTTAGTTGTGAGTAAAGAAATGTATAATTTCTTCGATCGTAATGGTTGTAGCTTATCATTAAGACCTGAAGGTACTGCTAGTTGTGTAAGAGCTATTATTGAACATGGTTTACTATATAATAAACAAAGGCTGTGGTATTATGGCCCTATGTTTCGTTATGAGAAACCCCAAATGGGCAGATTTAGACAATTTCATCAGATTGGCATAGAAGTATTTGGTTATGCAGATATTTGTATTGATGTTGAATTAATTTTATTAATATCCAGAATATGGAAATTATTAGGATTAAGTAGATATTTATCATTAGAAATTAATTCTCTTGGTTGTTTAAAGACACGTAAAAAATATTATAAGGAATTAATTACTTTTTTTCAAAAAAATAAATTATTAAACAATATTCATAATAATATTATTAATAATCCTATGAGATTATTAGAGAAATATAAAACTCTATCGATATTAAAAAAAGCTCCACTTATTACAAATTATTTAGATAATGAGTCATATAATAGATTTTTAAATTTACAAAAATCTTTAAATAGTATGAATATACCTTATAATGTTAACCCATATTTATTCAGAGGATTAGATTATTATAATGATACAGTATTTGAGTGGACTACTAATAATTTGGGATCACAAAATACTGTTTGTGGTGGTGGTAGATATGATTTACTAGTAAATAATTTTAATTATAATCATTCTATTCCTGCAATTGGATGTGCAATTGGTTTAGAACGTTTAATGATTCTAATTAATAAAAGTAATGTATTATTAAAAAATAAGTTTTTAATTGATGTATTTTTAGTAAATGTAAATAATAAGTTAAAAAATTCGATAATTAGTTTATCTGAATATTTACGAGATTCAATACCGTCACTAAAATTAGTTGTCGATTTTTATTGTAATAAAACAAGTAAATATCGTAAACAAGCATATCAATTAAAAACTAAAACATTAATAGTTATGGGGGATAATAAGTTATTATCTGATCAACTGATATTAGAAAATTTAATTAGTAATAAGAAAGAAATAATTAAAAAATCTTATATTTTGTCTAAACTACTATTAATATTATTTAATAATAACTAATTATTTCATAATTAAATTTTTTAATATTTCGTTTATAAAAATTAAAATGATAATTAAGTACAATGTAAATATAATTATATTAATAAAATACTTTATATTAATAATAATTATTTTAACATTTAGTAGTTGTACAATTAATAATAAACATAACAAGTATTATTATTTTAATAGATGTAATTATTTTGTTAAATGGAAAAAATTTTTTTCTTATAATAGTGGTATCTTAGATATTATTAATAATGATAAGTATATTATTATAGCTAAATATAATGGATTAATTCAAGTAATAGATGTTAATCATGGTAGAAAAATTTGGAGCAGAAATTTTTTTTATTATATACATCATAAATTATTAAATAATTTAAAATTAATTAAAGTTTTTTTAATTAAAAATAGTATCTATTTATTTACTAATAAGGCAGAAATTTACACAATTAATGTGAATTGTGGTGTTTTAATGTGGCATACAACTACTGTTATGCCTATTACATCTAAATTATTATTAGTTAATCACTTACTAATAGTATATAGTAATAATATACTACAAGCTATTAATGAAAATAATGGTACTACTAAATGGATAACAAGTTTTTATAGCAATACTGTATCATTACATAATATTATTACTCCAGCAGCTTTTTTTGGCATAGTTGTTGTGTTTAGTAGTAATGGTATTATTAGTGCTATATCTTTAGATCAAGGTAATATAATTTGGCAAAGATATATTGCGATTGATAAAGATAAATTGGTAAATATGATTTGTAATCAAGTTGAACCAATAATTATAAATAATATAATTTATAGTATTAATATCAATAATAATTTAATAGCATTAAATTTATATTCTGGAAAAATATTATGGCTTATTAAAATTTATATAATAAGTAATTTACTATATTATAATAATAATATTTATTGTATTGACAATCAATACAATTTAATATCAATAAATATGTTTAATGGTGATATTATCTGGTTAAAAAAAAAAATAAATTTATATCATATAACTGTATTTTTGATGTACAAAAATTATTTAATAATTGGTAATTCTTGTGGTTTTATTTATATTTTTAATATATCAAAAAATAGTTTAGTTCATTATATGAAAATAAAAAATTTTAATATTAATAAAATATCATTACTTAAGAAAAATAATTTTCTTGTGTCATTTAATAATGAAATAATGAGTATTATTATTAATTTTAAATATTAAAATAATTTAATTTTAAATTTATTATATATGATAACTTTAATAGGACGTAGTAATGTTGGTAAATCTACATTATTTAATGTTTTAACAGACAAAAAATTATCATTAGTTAATAACTATGCAGGTTTTACTAGTGATTATATTTGTGGTTATATTAAAATTAATAATATTACTACTATGGTAGTAGATACTGGTGGTATATATAACACTACTAATATTAGTAGTTTAGAATATAAAATTACGCAACAATCAATATCTATACTAAGATATAGTACAATAATTTTGTTTATTGTTGATGGAACAGTAGAAATAACTAATGATGACATTTATATTGCTAAAATAGTTAAATCTCTTAAAAAAGAGGTGATAATAGTAGTTAATAAAATTGATATTATTAATAATAATGATGTTATAGTAAATAAATTTTATTCTTTAGGTGTAAGCAGTACGTTATGTAAAATATCCGCTATTAATAGAAATATAAAACAACTACTATCAGTGTTATTGGTAATATTTAATAAGTATAGAAATAAACTAATAACACATGTAAATACTAATAATAATATTAATAAAATTAAAGTATTTATTTTTGGGCAATCTAATGTTGGTAAATCTACATTAGTAAATAAATTATTAAATAAATATCGTGTTTTAGTATCTAGTAAATCAGGAACAACAAGAAATAATATTACTAGTAATATTATATACAATAATTATAATTACGAAATTACTGATAGTATAGGAGTAAATAAGGATAATTTTTTTTTTAGAAATAAAAAATATTTAAATGTTACTAATATAACTAAAATCATGCTTAATTACATTAAGTATACAAATATAATATTGCATGTTGTATGTTTAATAGATAAAAAAATTAGTCATTATGATTTATCCTTAATTAGATTAATAGTAAAAAAAAATATACCTGTAGTTATTATTATTAATAAATGTGATATTTATTATAAAAATTTAAAAGAAATTAAATCTAATGTTATTAATCAATTAAGTTTTGTTAAATTTATTAAAATTATGTTTATTTCTGCGTTATATGATCAACAATTTAGTAATTTATTTCAACTTATTAACAAGATTAATAAATTAAATAATTTAAAATTTAAAACAAAATATATTAACAATATATTATATAATGCAGTTAAAAAATATCCTCCAATTTATAAAAATAAATTGGTAAAATTAAAATATGCTTATATTAGTAATTATAATCCCATAGTTATTAATATACATGGAAAACATACATTTTATTTAAAAAAATCTTATAAAAAATACTTAGTAAATTATTTTCAATACACTCTAAATATTTTTGGATCTTCTATTTATATTAGAATTATTGATAATAAATAAAATGATTATGATGATAAAATTAATTTTAATTTATTTTTCCAATTATTGTGATAAAAATCATATTTTTTAAACATTATTTTTAATAATTTTAATGCTAAAGATACTGAAGTTGATGCTCCTGGAGAAGCTCCTAATACAGCTGTTAGTGAATAATTTGATGAATAAACTATTTCATTTCCAAAAACTAATTCATTATGATTAGTATTGTTTTTTATAATCTGAACTCGTTGTCCAGCTTTAATAACATTCCAATCATTAGGATTAACTTTAGGATAATAATATTTTAATAAATTAATTTTATTAGATTTTGACATTAAAGACTGACCTAGTAAATATTTTATCAGATGAATATTATTTATTCCAGTTTTTAAAATTAATTTAATATTATTTATTTTAATTGATTTAAACCAATCAAAATAAGAACCATTTTTAAGAAATTTAGTACTTAATATAGCAAACGGACCAAATAATAAAAATTTTTTTCCATTAATTATTCTTGCATCCATATGGGGAGTTGATATAGGAATATAATTATTTATTGTTGTGCTATATACTTTTGCCCAATGTTGATTAACAATATTATAATTTGTACTTAATAAAAATTGACTACTAATAGGAAAACTTGCATAATTATTTTTATTTATTATATTTGTTTTTTGTAATAGAAGTAACGTAGCTCCACCACAACCAATAAATACATACTTAGTAGAAGTTATGTAAGTATAATTGAAAATATTATTTTTGACATAAATATTCCAATAATAATTTTTATTAAAAATATTAATTACATCATGTTTTAAATGTAAGTGAAAATTATTTTTTTTTCTTAGAAAAGTTAATATTTGTTTAGTAATTTCACTAAAATTAATATCAGTCCCATTTACTATTTTTGTTGCAGCAACTTTTTGTGATTTATTTCTACCATTCATTATTAATGGAATCCATTTACTTAGTTCATTGAATTCATCAGAGTATTGCATATTACTAAATGATGCATATTTAATTAATTTATTAAATCTTTTGTATAGAAAATTAACATTATTACTACCCATAACAAAACTAATATGTGGTATATTATGAATTACATTATGATAATTTAATATATTATTCTTAGCTAAGAATGACCAAAATTTTATTGATATATTAAATAATTTATTAATTTTTAGTGCTTTTGAAATATCAATATTATTATTGGGTAACTCTGGAGTGTAATTTAATTCACAGTAGCCTGCATGTCCTGTACCAGAATTATGCCATACATTTGTACTTTCACATGCTACATTAGGTAATTTTTCATACATATGTATTTCCCATTCTGGCTCTAATATATGAATTAACATAGCTAGTGATGTGCTAATAATACCACTACCTACTAATACTATATCTACTAACTTTGACATTTTTATAAATATATTTTAATTATAATTATTTAATCTTTATATAAAAAATTAATGCATTATTATAACTATATTATGTTATTATAGCAAAATGTTATTGTTATTTATTCTAATATATCAATATAGTAAACTTGACTAAAAATATGAAAAGTAATAATTGTATTGTTATTCTTGATTTTAATTCACAATATACTATGCTAATATTTAAGATATTAAGAGAATTAAAAGTATATTGTGAAGTATACAATTATAACGATATATCCTTAAATAAAATATATAGTATTAATCCTAGTGGTATTATTTTATCTGGTAGTTCATATAGTGTATTAAATAACGGACCAATATTGTCTGATAAAATCTTGAATATTAATGTACCAATATTAGGAATATGTTACGGTATGCAACTTATAGTTAAAATGTTAGGTGGAACTGTAGAAAGCATTATTAACTGTCGAGAATTTGGATTATCTCGTATTATGATTAAAAAATATAGTAATTTAACAAATAATATTTACGATAGAATTAATAATGATGGTTATATATTTTTAGATGTTTGGATGAGTCATAATGATGTTGTTACTAAAATTCCAGATGGTTTTATTGTTATTGCTGGTAATGATAAATGTCAGAATGCTATTATTGCAAATGAAAAAGATAAAATATATGGATTACAGTTTCATCCTGAAGTATCACATACTAAATGTGGTATTAATTTAATTAAAAGATTTGCGTTTAATATATGCAACTGTGTTCCTGATTGGAATATTAATAATATTCATACTACTATTATTAATAGTATTAATAATTTAGTAAAAAGTAATGATAAGGTAATTTTAGGACTATCTGGGGGAATAGATTCATTAGTAACGGCTATTATAATAAATAATATTATTGGAAAAAGATTAATTTGTATATTTATTGATAACGGTTTACTTAGATTAAATGAATATAAATTAGTAACAAAACTAAGTAATAATTTTAATTTAAATACAATTTATATCAATGCAAAAGATAAATTTTTTAATGCTTTATCTAATATTAGTGATGCAGAGGAAAAACGTAAGATTATTGGAAAAGTATTTATTGATGTATTTTTAGAACAAGCTACTAATTTTAATAATGTTAAATGGTTTGCTCAAGGTACAATTTATTCGGATGTTATTGAATCCAAAAATAAAATAAAATCTCATCATAATGTTGGTGGTTTACCAAATAATATTAGTCTAAAATTACTAGAACCAATAAAAAAATTATTTAAGGATGAAGTACGTAAATTAGGATTAAAAATGAATATCCCGTATAATATTTTATATCGTTATCCATTTCCAGGTCCTGGATTAGCTATACGTATTATAGGAGAAGTCAGAAACAATTTATGTAAGTTATTAAGGCTAGCAGATAGTATATTTATTGAAGAATTAAAAAATAGTAACTTCTACTATAGAATTGATCAAGCATTTACTATATTATTACCAATTAAATCAGTTGGTATTATAGGTGATTGTCGTAGACATGATTTGGTATTAGCTTTACGTGCAGTAAATACTAGTAATTTTATGACAGCTAAGTGGGTAAAAATTCCTTACAATTTATTACATAAAATATCCAACAGAATTATTAATGAGATTAATGAAATATCAAGAGTGGTATATGATATTTCTGATAAGCCACCATCTACCATAGAATGGGAATGATTAGTTAATTTCTTTAATATATTTAATTAATACTTAATAAGTAAGAATAACTAGTTTTGTCATCATACTAAGATATTAATTTATAAATTTTGTTTTTTATAATACTATTCTTCATATTAAACACGAACTAAAGTAGTTTCCTTTAATATTAAAAGTAACATCATTATTATATAGTCTAAAGTATTTTTAAATTAGTATTAGATTAGAAGTATTATCTTTATGAAAACTAGTAATAATTACCTGTACCCACCAGATATTATCTTTTTATAAACATATTTTTGGTTAAAAAATAATCTAGTAGACTCTATAACAACATCAATATTATATTTATATCAAGGTATTTCTAATTAATCTGAATAATTGAAAATATTTTTATTGCTAATATTTAAAATATTGTTATCAACAATTTTAATATTATTTTTGAATAAACCATGGTTAGAATCATACTTAATTGAATATACTATTAATATCTACTATATCATTAATTAGTAAAACTAATATATTAGTTATATCTTATAATAAACGAAACAATGTTCTACCAATTCTACTAAAACCATTAATATCTATTATAACATTACTCATGTTCTTAATAATTAAATAAAAACAACCTAACTAATACTAGTACAATGAATTGTACTATATTATAGAATAATTATATTGTAAACACAAAGCATAATATTTTTTATTAATTTTTATGTCATTATCTACGATAATATCGTTTTTAACGATATAATTTGATAAATATTTTGTCATAATTTTTGTAAGCATATTGTATATACTATTAGACAGTATATTAATTATACTAATATTATCATCAGTAAACCATTTTAATTGAAATTTTTTTATTTTTGCTAAACTAGCTGCTTTATTAATAGCATCATCAAAGTCTCCTATTTGATCTACTAATCCATATTTCATAGCATCATATCCACACCATACCCGTCCTTGACTGATATTATTAATTTCATTTAACGATTTATGTCTAGATTTAGCTACTAAATCAATAAATTTATTATATACAAACTGTGTATTAATTCTTAATAATTTAACTATTTCTAATGGTAATCTTTTATTTACTGATATATCAGCTAATGGGGAATTTGATACACCATCTTTATGTATTCCAATATAATCTAGTAAATTTTCTATAGTATTAATTACACTAAAAACACCGATAGATCCAGTTATAGTACTAGAATCAGCAATAATATAATCAGCAGCTGTAGATATCCAATAACCACCAGAAGCATCAATATTTCCCATAGAGACAACAATTGGCTTATTAGTAGTAGTATGTACTCGTTCTAATGCAGTTCTAATTAATTCTGATATATAAACACTACCTCCAGGACTATTTATTCTTAATAATATTGATTTTATATTTTCATCTAATCTAGCACAATTAATATACTTAATTATATTATTGTAAGACGATATTTTATCGTTAATCAAAATATTATTAATGAAAATTACTGCAATTTTATCATTTATTTTTTTTGTACTATCATTTATATGATAATCATATATACTAATATAGTTATAAGTTTTGTTTTTTTTATTATAACCAAAAATATTAATCATTAATTTTTCAAATTTACTATAAGATACAACATCATCTACTAATTTATGTTTTAATGCAAATTTAGACAAATTATTATCTTTTTCTAATTCTAATATAGTACTAACTATACTAGGATATATTTGTTTCTTACTAATATGTCTATTACTTGCTATATCTTCTAAATAAATATTCCAAATATTATTAATTAAATTTTTATTAACATTTTTAGTGTCACTTGACATATTATCTCTAAAAAATGGTTCTACAGCTGACTTATATTTACCTACTCTAAATATATAGCTATTAATTTTTATTTTACTAAGTAATGATTTATAATAATAATTATTTATGGAAATACCATGAATACTAACAAAACCATCATTAATTAAATAAATTTTATTTGCAAAACTAGCGAGATAATATTGTATTTGATTATAACTATTACCAATTGCGTATATTGGTTTTCCCGCACTAGAAAATTCTTTTAAAACTTTACCTAAATATCTTAAAGATACTAAATCAACATTAGCTAAATCATTTAAATCTAATACTAAACCACTAATATTATTATCTTGTCTTGCTTTACGAATAATGTTTGTAATATCGTACAAAGAATTTAACTTTTTATTATTAAAAATAATACTCTTAATATCATTATAACTTCTAGTACTTATTGGTTTATCAATAATATCTCCTTTTAAATTAACAACTAAAGCTCCTTTATATTTGCTTAAGAATAAATTATTAGCATTACAATATGTTATTATTCCAATAATAATCAAAAATAAGACAAGAACGTTATATAGAAAATTTCTAATAAAATTTAATATATTCCAAATAATTTTAATAGGTAAAATGAATATTAATTTTAATATGTACATATCTTGATTATTATCAATTTATATTTAAAAAATTAAAATCAACGAATAATACTATACATTAAGTAATTTAATTAAAAGTAGTTATTTATATTATAAAGCTTTGATGGGGGAAGGATTCGAACCTTCGAAGTCAAAGACGACAGATTTACAGTCTGCTCCCTTTAGCCACTCGGGAACCCCACCATATATATATAGAGAATTTTATTATACAATATAAATAACTTAGATTATAAATGCTAAAAATATTTTGTAAACATAAAGTTAATTATTTTTATCATTTTTAATGAACATATTATTCTATAACAATGGACTAAAAAGATAAAATAGTTTTTCTATAATACGTTTCCAAAATGGTCTATTTATCCATTCTGATGTTTTAATTAAAAAGGAATTTGTTATATATGTTTTTTGTATTTTTAGTAATTGTTTATTAAATTTATTATCATCAATAATTAATATTAATTCTGAATTTAATTTTAAACTTCTAATATCTAAATTTACTGTACCTACTATACTTATAGTATTATCAATAATTATACTTTTAGTATGTAAAAAACCACCCTTAAATTGATTAATTTTTACTCCAGCATCTAGTAATTCGGTAAAAAATACTCTACTTGCCCAATTTACTAAAATAGAATCACTTTTAATTGGTATAATAATATCTACTTTTACTCCCCGATTAGCTGCATTGCAAATTGCTTTGAGAAGATCATTGCTTGGTATTAAATAAGGTGTTGTTATAACTAATTTTTTACGAGCTGCGTAAATAGAAGTTACTAATACTTGATTAATAATATTCTTAGAAATAATTAAATTAGAAGATATTACTTGTACTACAGCACTATTATACAATATATCTGAAATTTTTTTTGGAAATGATGGTAAAATTAATTCATTGGTTTCTATTTTCCATTCACAAGAAAATATTATACTCATAATATTAGCTATGCATCCTTCCATCCTAACCATAATATCAACTAACTTACCTAAATTAGATTTATAATAGTTAGGATCTATCATATTCATACTACCAGTGTAAGTAATATTATTATCAATAATAATTATTTTTTTATGTTGACGAATATCTATTCTATTAATAAAAATGTGTAATATGCTAATTTTAAAAGCTTCTACTATAATAATACCAGCTGTACGTAATTTTTTATGATAATTACTACGAAAAAATTTAAGACTACCAACTGAATCTAAAATTATTCTACAACTAACTCCTCTTTTAGCAGCTATAATTAATGCCTGTATTACTTTTTTTATTAATCCATCGGTGTTCCATATATAAAAAATAATATCTATATTATTTTTAGCTAAATTAATGTCATTTATAATACTTGTTATAGTATCATTGCTATCGGTAAATAATTTTATTTTTTTTACTTTGACTTCATTTACTCTATATTGATATTTATATAATTGAAATAGAGATCTTGCAGTTTTACTACTATTATTACCTAAATATTTTCTGTATTTATTATTAAATTTATTAAGCCAATAATATACTGGTGTTAATAATTTTTTTCCTCTATTAATTTTTATTTTACTAACATTAATCTCACCAAATAATAAATACATAATTATACCAATAATTGGTAGTATATGAATTAGCATTATCCATGCTATAGTAGAAGATACATCGTGATTATATAATATAATTCTTATAGAAATAAGAATTATAAATATCCAGTATGTTATAATTAATAACCAATTTTTTATAATAAAAATTATCATATCAAATTATTTATATAATATCTTAAAAATACTAATATACATAATTTTGTAGATAAATATACATAGTGATAAGACGTGATTAATTTACTATATTAAAAAATAGCAAAAATTATTATTTATTTAAGAATAAATATAGTCTAAATATATAGATAATTAATATTGATAATAACAAGTTATTTACGCTATTTAATATTATGTTAGTAGTTAGTGGAATAATGAAAAATAATTTAGTTATTATTATTAGTAATATCATCTTTATTATAAGCCACAAAAGTATTATTGGATATACTAGTTTAAAATTATTTATACTAAAAATTATACTATTATATATTGACTTACTTATACTAATTTGATTAGTAAATAATATTACTGGAGAAAAACTCAATAATATTATTAATATAATACCAGGTATAACTAATAATAATAGTCCAAATTGTATAATTATAGTTAACAAAAAAATTAAAATAGATAATTTAGGTAGCTTTTTTGTTAGAAAAAAAATTAATATTTTTATTATTTGTTCTTTTTCAGTATACTTTAGAACGTCTATTATTATTAACATACCACTGATTATAAAAATATTGTTTATTAAATTAGTTATAGTATTAATAATAGATATTTTTAAAAGCAAATGTTGTTGTTCTGAAGATAATTGCTTTATAAATTGATTTAAATTTAAGTTACCATGTTCAATAATAATATTATTCAATAATAGTTTTTCATTAAAGGAAATTAAAATATGATTAATTAATGTATTAAGTATTGATACTATTAGCACCAACATCATAATATTATAAAATTGATTACGTACAAAATTAACTACATCAAAATAAATATTACGTAACATGTTAATTGACATTAGTATTCCCAGAATTAATTATTACTTATAACATAATGAATTATTTTTATTGGTAAAGTAGTAACTATTTTATATATTATATATAAAATAAAATATTTAAGTAAAACTTTATCATATTTTTAATTATACTAACTAATAAGATTAAAACCTAGTTTTAATAAATTATTTATCAAGCTATAACATATGACCCATCTTATTTGCCTTAGTATCTAAATAATAAGCATTATTTACATTACGTCCTACAATAAGTGGTACTCTTTCAGTGATATTAATTCCAAATTTTAACAAAATTTCTATTTTTTTAGGATTATTAGTAAGTAATTTTATTTTTTTTATTCCAAGTAATTTTAATATGTCAGCACATAAAGAAAAATCTCTTTCATCAGCAGCAAATCCTAATTTATTATTGGCTTCTACAGTATCGGCTCCGTCATCTTGTAAAGAATATGCACGAATTTTATTGATTAAGCCAATATTTCTCCCTTCTTGTCTATGATATATTAATATTCCGTTACCTTCTTTAACAATTTGAATAATTGCAGATTTTAATTGAAAACCACAATCGCATCTTAAACTAAATAATGCATCTCCAGTTAAACATTCTGAATGAATTCTTGTTAGTATTGAGTCGTGTTTAATATTACCATAAATTAATGCTATATGATTTTTTTTAGTTAAAACTTCTTCAAACCCAAATAATAAAAAATTACCCCATTGTGTTGGTAGTTTAGATTTTGCTTCAAGTTTAACTTTCATATCTTTCCCCAAAAAACAATATAACATGTAAGTCTACTATAATAAATAGTATTATATAATGTTTAACTATCAGATAATTATATAAAAAAGATTTCAGTAGTAATTAAAATTTTAAGTTAATTAAATAAAATAAATTATAAAACAATCATTCTATGATATTTTATTTTATTAGTAATTAGTAATATTATTACATAACTTATTAAATAAAAATTATTATTGTATTTATACTTAATTAAATTTATATCTTTATAAGATACTTTTTAATATATACAAGAGATACACATATTTTATAATATAGCACAAATTTGTTTGAATTGATTAACTAACATATTATTAATTTTTTAAATAATTATTTCATAATTAGTTTTAATAAGTTGTAATGTATAAGATATTTTTATTATACTTTAATTAATATTCTAGCCTACTACTATAATAGTAATCTGCGCATTATATTGTTCACTTATGTGTTTTAATCGAATATAATTTGTACATATTTTAATACATAAAAGATAATGTTATAAAATATGAGATTATTAATTTAGTAAGATACAAATTATTTGCTAATTGAGTTAGTTTAATTTAATTAATATGACTAATATAATGAAGAAAAATAAATATCCATATATTATTATGATAATGGGACCAACTGCTTCTGGTAAAAGTAAATTTGTAATTAAATTAAGGAATTATATTCCTATAGATATTATTAGTGTTGATTCAACCTTAATATACAAAGGAATGGATATAGGAACTGCAAAACCAACAAAAAAAATATTAGATAAAGTACCTCATAAGCTAATTAATATACGCAATCCCGATGAATTATATTCAGTTGGTAATTTTTATTATGATGCAACTAAAGCGATAAATAATGTATTAAGCAATAGTCGTATACCACTACTTGTTGGTGGTAGTATGTTTTATTTTAAAACATTACTTAATGGACTTCCATTACTACCAAAGAGTAATTTATTTTTAAGAAAACATATTAATAATTTAATAAAAAATTTTGGTTTTAAATTAATAAATTATTTATTCAATAAAATTAATTTTACTATTACTAATAATATTAATAATAATGATATCCAGAGATTAATTCGTTCTATAGAAGTATTTTTATTATCTAAAAAAACTATCTACGAGTTAACTAATAAACAAGAACTAATAAAATTACCTTACAAAATATATAAATTTTGTTTAATGCCAGATAGTAAATTTATATTAAATAAACGTATTAAATATCGTTTTTATAAAATGTTATCTTTAGGTTTTGAGAATGAAGTAAATACATTATTTGTTAATAATAAATTAAAATTTGATATGCCATCTTCTAAATGTATTGGATATAAACAAATGCTATTATATATTATTGGTAAAATTAGTTATCGAGATATGATTAAACAATCAATAGTGGCTACTCAGCAATTAGCTAAAAAACAAATTACTTGGATTAAGAATAGTTATACTAATATATATTGGTTAAATAGTAATAATTATGATAATTCAATTAAAGAGTTAATTAAAATTATCTCTTACTAAAATAAAATTTTAATTAATGTTAACTACGCAAATTTGTATAAAAGAAAAGTATACGGAGTTATTATGTTTTTTAAAAATATTTTAAAAAAAAATTACAATAATAATTTTTGGAACAAAAATGATCAAAAATGGAAAAAAAGAAATAATTATGAAAAAGAACCTCCAAATTTAGATGAAATATTTATTAATTTCTTTAGAAAGATAAATAAAATTTTTAATTTAAAATCAATGAAAAAATCTATTAATAATAAGTTTTTAATTCTGTTTATTATACTGTGCGTTGCAGTATGGTTTTTTAGTGGTTTTTATACTATTAAAGAAGCTGAAAGAGGATTAATTTTACGTCTAGGTAAATTTAATCACATTGTTTATCCAGGATTAAATTGGAAACCAACATTTATAGATAAATTAATTACTATTAACGTAGAATCAATTAAAGAGTTAGTAGCATCAGGTATTATGTTAACAGCAGATGAAAATGTAGTTCGTGTTGAAATGAATGTGCAATATAAAATTACTGATCCAAAACTATATTTATTTAGTGTTGTCAACGCAGACGATAGTTTGAAACAAGCTACAGATAGTGCTTTACGAGAGGTAATTGGAAAATATGATATGGATCGTATTTTAACTGAAGGAAGAACATTAATACGTAATGATACTTACAAAACCATTGAAAATACTATTAAACCATATAATATGGGTATTACTATTCTAGATGTAAATTTTCAAACAGCTCGTCCACCAGAAGAAGTAAAAGAAGCTTTTGATGACGCTATTGCTGCTAGAGAAAATGAACAACAATATATTCGTGAAGCAGAAGCTTATGCTAATGAAGTACAACCTCATGCTTATGGACAAGCACAGAGAATACTTGAAGAAGGACGATCTTACAGTATAAAAAAAATATTAACAGCTCAAGGAGAAGTATTAAAATTTAATAAACTTTTATCTGAATATAAAATTTTTCCTGAAATTACTAAAAAAAGACTATATTTAGATACTTTAGAAAAAATTTTTGAAAACACAAAAAAGGTATTAGTAAGTAATACTAATTATAGTAATATATTGTTGTCATTAAATAAAATTTTTGATATAGAACATAATATTAATTATAATAATTCATATCTTAATGGAAAAACAAATAAGAAGTAGTATAAGATAAATAAACTAGATAGATAAAAAAGATATTTATTTGTTAAAATGTATAAGAGTATCATTATTATTACATTATTATTAATAACATTTATTTACTCGTCATTATTCTTTATACAAGAAGGACAAAATGGAATAATGTTACGTTTTGGTAAAGTTATTCGTTCTAGTAATAATAATCCGTTAGTTTATAATCCAGGAGTGCATTGGAAAATACCATTTATTGAAGATGTAAAAGTTATCGATACAAGAATTAATACTACAGAAAATCAAGCTGATCGTTTTGTAACCATGGAAAAAAAGGACTTAATTATTGATTCTTATATCAAATGGCGTGTTAGTAATTTAAGTAGATATTATCTATCAACTGGGGGAAATATTGCACAAGCAGAGATTTTAATAAAAAGAAAGTTTTCTGATCGTTTACGATCAGAATTAGGTAAATTAGACGTAAGAAGTATAGTGACTGATTTTAGAAATAAATTAATGAATAATGTAAAAAATTCACTTAATTATGGAGTAACAAATAATATATATGATAAAAAGATAATGGAAGTTAATAATAGTAGTATGAGTATGTTAGGTATAAAAATTATTGATGTAAGAATAAAACAAATTAATTTACCTATAGAAGTATTTGATGCTATATATAAACGTATGAGAGCTGAAAGAGAATCTGTTGCGCGTAGACATAGATCACAAGGTAAAGAAGAAGCAGAAAAAATACGGGCTATTGCTGATTATCAAGTAACTCGTATTATCTCAGAAGCAAAAAAACAATCATCTATAATTAAAGGTATTGCTGATGCTAAGATAATAAAAATATATGCTCAATCATTTAGTAAAAATCCAGATTTTTATAATTTTATAAAAAGACTAAAAATATATAGAAATAGTTTTAAAGATAATAAAAATATAATGATTTTAAATAATCAAGATAGTTTTTTTAAATTTATTAATGAATTTAAATAATATTAAAAGATAATTTTTTACATAAAAATATTAAAATTAAATGTATGTTATTTATGGTATTAATACTGTTCAAACCTTACTAAATTATAATCACGAATATTTTAACAATGTTTTAATTTCTAAAAAAAATAATGAAAGAATTAAAATTATTATTAATAAATTAAATTTTTTTAAAATACAAATAAGTTTCGTTAATGAAAAATTAATAAATAAAATAGTCGGTAATGTCGTACATCAAGGAATATTAGCTTATGTAAATAAAAAAAGATATGTTAATAAATTATTTTTAACTAATCTCTTAAATACAAAAAATAAATTATTATTAATATTAATTTTAGATAGTATTGTTGATCCTCATAATCTAGGGTCATGTTTAAGATCAGCTTATTCTGCTAATGTTGACTTAGTAGTTATACCTAAGTATAATTCTGTAAAACTTAATAGTACTGTTTATAAAGTATCTAGTGGTGCTGCTAATATTATACCAATACTAAAAGTTAGCAATTTAAATAATGTAATAAAAGCATTAAAAAATAAGGGTATTAAAATTATAGGTACTGATGATAAATCAAATAATATAATTTATAGAAGTAATTTAAGTAAATCTTTAGCATTGGTTATTGGTTCGGAAAATCACGGTATATGTAATTCAGTATATTATAATTGTGACGAAATAATTAATATTCCTACTAGAAATGATATGACATCGATAAATCTATCTGTTGCTACTGGAATAATATTATTTGAAATAATTAGACAACGTAATTTTTTTTAATCAGTTAATCATTAAAATAACTTTGATTATAAAATATTTCAGATACTAAAATAATTTATTTAATTTGGAAGATTTTATGCGTAACTATGAAATAATAATATTAATTAATAATACAAACAATAAAATAGATGAAATAATTGATTTTTATAAAAATATTGTAATTAATAATAATGGTAATATTCATAAAGTAGAAAATTATGGTATACGATCATTATCTTATAGTATTAATAAATTTAAAAAAGCTTATTATGTTGTTATGAACATTACAGTAACAATTGATATAATAAAAAAAATAGAAAATTATTTAAAACTTAATAATAATATTATTCGTAGTTTAATTACTAAAACAAAATAATCTATTGTAATAATGTATTAAAAATGTTATATTGTAGTTAAATAATTAGTTTTCTAATGATTTTATGTTACTTAATTTAAAATGTATAATAATAAACAGAAGTTGTTCTTAACAAAGAATTATATTTATCAAATAGATTATAAAAATGTAGATGTTTTAAAAAATTATGTTAGCGAAAGTGGGAAAATTATTCCTAGTAGGATTACTGGAGTTAGCGCAAAGCATCAAAGGATGATAGCACGTGCTATTAAAAAAGCTAGGTATTTGTCTCTTATGCCGTATATTGATCATCACTAAATTAATAAATGTATTGTGATTAAGTTATGATAGTTATATTGCTTTGTAAAATTAATAAACTAGGTAATATTGGTGATAAAGTAGTAGTAAAGGATGGTTATGCTAGAAATTTTTTATTACCTAATAAAAAAGCTTTAGTTGCTAATGAAGATAATTTATTATTATTTAACGATAAAAAAGCTCAACTAGAGCAAGAATTAGCTCATCATAAATCTGAAATAATACAAAAAATTAATAAAATTAAAAAATTGAATAGTATTACCATGTTAGCTAAAGTTGGTAAAAATAATAAGATTTTTGGATCTATTAATAGTAACCATATAGTTAAATACATGAAAAACCATGGAATATATCTAAAAAATAAAGAAATTAATCTACCAATAAGAAGTATAAGAAAACTTGGTAATTATAATGTAGTTATTTTAATAGAAAAAAAATTAACGGTTCATATTACCCTTAAAATAAAGGGTTACAAATAAAATTTTTTAATTATTACTACTATTCTTATACTTTATTCTATTTAAAGACTCTATCATTTCTTTTTTTGCTTCTTCCTTATTAGCCCAACCACAAATTTTTGTCCATTTATTTAATTCTAATTTTTTATAATTTTCAAAAAAGTAAGTAATCCTTAGTTTTAAGGATTTTGATATATCGTTGACATCAATAATATTGCTATAATCATTGCAAATTTTATTACTAGGTACCATAATTAATTTTACATCTTTACCTGATTCATCTATTGTTTTTAGTAAACCTATTGGTCTACATAATATTACTGTACCAATATTCAAAGGATATGGAGTAATTACCAATGCATCAATTGGATCTCCATCTAATGATAGAGTATTATTAATATATCCATAATTACATGGGTAAAAAACTGGGCTAGGTATAAATCTATCTACAAAAATTAAATTATTATTTTTGTTAATCTCATACTTTATAGGATTAGAATTATATGAAATTTCGATAATTACATATGTTTCTTCAGGAAAATTATCACTAATTTGCAATTTATTAAAGTTCATTTATTATCCTTAGTTTTAATTTTTATTATAATCTTAATAATCTTGTTTTATTACAATATATATTAAATTTTTTAACGCTTGTTTATTATATGAAGGAGTTAGACAATCTAAGTATGATATAGCCTTTTTTGCTTTTACTAAAACTAAATTTTTTATGTAATTAATAGAATTACATTGATTTATTGCGTTAATAACTTTTATAATTAGTTTGCTATTATTTTTTTTAAAAATTTGTTTTACTAATTTAGCGTGATATGGGTTACCATAGTACATGACATGTAATAATGGTAAGGTTAATCTACCATTACGTAAATCATTTCCTATTTTTTCTTCTATAATTTTTTTATTTGGTATATAATCAATTAGATCATCCATAATTTGAAATATAATTCCTAAATATCTTCCATAACAACGTAGTGACTTTTCTTGATACTGACTTGCTCCAGCTAATATTGCTGAAATTTGTGAAGACACTTCAAATAAACAAGCTGTTTTTCTATATATTATACGCATATATCTTTCTATAGAAAGATTAGGATTTTTTTTGTTTATTAATTGCATAATTTCACCTTCAACAATATTATTAACAGCATATGATATTAATTTTAATACTTTCAATGAATTTATTGTAGTCATCATTTTAAATGAACGAGTATAAATAAAATCACCTATTAAAATGCTAGCAGCATTACCAAACACCACATTTGTTGTAGTTTTTCCTCTACGTAATATTGACTTATCAATAACATCATCATGTAATAAAGTTGCATTATGTATAAATTCAATTATAGCTGCAATAGTTACGTGATGTTTCATATTATTGAATTTTAGAGCGTAAGCTATTAGTATAATTAATATTGGTCTAATCTGCTTTCCACCACTATTAATTATGTAATTACTAATTTGGTTAACTAAATTAACTTTAGAATGTAGTTGTTTTGTAATTTTATTATTTACTGCTTTCATATCTTCAGCAGTTAATTTAATAATATTTTTAAAATTCATTACTATAATTTAAATTAGTGTTATGAATAGTATTTTAAAATTAATGTTTTTAATTATATATTAATAATTATAAAAAAACATTATTAATATCTAACAATTATTAACAATGTAATATAATTAGGTTATATTGTATAAATTTCATTAAAAATCTGGAGTTTTTATGTATGTATTATTTAACAGTGGAAGCAAACAATACTTAGTTAGTAAAGGAGATACTATTGCTATTGAAAAAATTGATAAATTAATTGGCACAACTATTAAAATAAATAATATTTTAATGTATTACAAAGATAATATTTGTAAATTTGGTAATCCATATATTAAAAATATTTCTATAGTAGCAAAAATAATTAATCACAGTCGTAATAAAAAAATAAAAATTATTAAATTTATCCGTAGAAAACACTATCGTAGAAATTATGGTCATAGACAATGGTTTACACAAATAAAAATTATTGATATTTTATTGTAACATTTAATAAATAAATATATTGTCAACGTTGAGAGGTAATAATAATGGCACATAAAAAAGCTGGTGGCTCTACTAGAAATGGTCGTGATTCTCCAGGAAAAAGATTAGGTATTAAATGTTTTGGTGGGCAAATAGTTTTAGCAGGTAATATTATATTACGTCAAAGAGGTACTACTTTTCATCCTGGTAGTTATGTTGGTATGGGTAAAGATTATACTTTATTTGCTTTAACTAAAGGACAAGTTTGTTTTACTAAAGGTGGAAAAAATAAACATAAATTAGTCTATTTAATACCAAAATAAAATTAAACTAATTTGATATATTTATTTACGATATAA
The DNA here is from genome assembly GCA_025728345.1 of Candidatus Lightella neohaematopini. Taxonomy (GTDB): domain Bacteria; phylum Pseudomonadota; class Gammaproteobacteria; order Enterobacterales; family Enterobacteriaceae; genus Lightella; species Lightella neohaematopini_F. The sequence continues at coordinate 45,633 of JAOBJT010000003.1, forward strand.
TTATTGAACATGAGATTTATTGATGAAGCTACTATTGTAGTAAAAGCTGGTAATGGTGGTAATGGATGCGTTAGTTTTCGTAGAGAAAGGTACATACCCCGTGGTGGTCCTAATGGAGGTAATGGTGGTTATGGTGGTAATATAATTATAGTAGCTGACAAAAACAAAAATAATCTTTTGGATTTTCATTTTAAAAAAAAATTTATAGCAAGTAATGGTCATCATGGTAAGGGATCTAATTGTACTGGTAAAAATGGTAAAGATAAAATTATTACTGTTCCAATAGGAACTAGAATATTAGATGTAAATAATAATTTAATAATAGATATATTATTTAATAGACAGAGCATTACAATAGCCAAAGGTGGATCACCGGGATTTGGTAACGCACATTTTAAGTCTTCTATAAACAGAACTCCTAGAATTAGTACTAATGGTAGTATTGGTGAAGAACGAATAATTAAATTAGAATTAATTTTATTAGCTGATGTTGGTCTTATAGGACTACCTAATTCTGGTAAATCATCTTTATTATGTGCTATATCTTCGGCAAAATCAAAAATAGCAAATTATCCTTTTACAACTTTAATACCTAAACTCGGTGTAGTACGAATAAATAATATTAGTTTTATTGTAGCTGATATTCCAGGAATTGTTTATGGAGCTTCTAGTGGTACTGGTTTAGGTATAAATTTTTTAAAACATGTAAGAAGATGTACTATATTGTTACATATAGTTGATTTGACAGATAAAAATTTATTAAATAGTATTAATATTATTCAAAATGAAATATGTGATTACGATAAACAATTAATAAATAAACCATTTTGGTTAGTATTTAACAAAATTGATTTAGTACCAAAAATTAAATTACATAATATTATATGTAATATAGTTAAAAATATTAATTATCATATGAATTATTATATTGTTTCTGCAGTTAATAAAAATGGACTAAATAAATTATGTTATGATTTGGCAAAATTTGTAACAAGTTACAAAAAATTCAATAAATTACATAAATAATTAATAAATTAATTTTAGCATATTTTTATTAATTTGTTACTTTTATTAATATTTTATAACTTATTAATTGATGATTATATATAATTAATATAGGAGAATTATTTGTGAATAAAGTTCCTATGACAATAAATGGTGTTGTTAAGTTAAAAAATGAATTAAATTACTTAAAAAATGTACGTAGACCAAATATAATTAAAGCAATATCTGATGCCAGATCTCATGGTGACTTAAAAGAAAACGCTGAATATCATGCAGCAAAAGAGCAACAGATATTTTGCGAAAAAAGAATATATGAAATAGAATTAAAATTAGCTAATGCTCATATTATTGATGTAACTAAAGTAATTAACAATAATTGTGTTATTTTTGGTGCTACTGTTAGTTTAAGAGATATCAAAACTAATAAAAGACAAAAATATTGTATTGTTGGAGATGATGAAGCTAATATAAAAGATAATTTAATTTCTGTACATTCACCAATAGCAAGAAGTATTATAAGTAAAAAAGTATCTGATATAGTTATTGTAAATACACCAAGAGGTGAAATAAAATATGAAATTGTTAAAATAGAATACTTATAATTCAGTATTTAATAAAAGTTTATAATTAAAGTATAATTAAAAATTTTATTTTAGTATCGTATGATTAATAATTGGTTAAAAATTAATTTTAGTGATTTTTTTACTGAAAAAGCAAAACAAAATAAATTAAGGGCAAGATCTTGGTTTAAATTAGATGAAATAAATCGTAAATATAGCTTATTTAAACCTAATATTAATGTAATAGATTTAGGTTCTTCTCCAGGTAGTTGGTCACAATATGCTATTAATAAAATTAAACCTAATGGTAAAATTATTGCTTGTGATATTTTATATATGTATCCTATTAGCGGTGTTAAATTTATACAAGGAGATTTCTGTAATAATAAAATATTCTATAAATTAATAGAAATAGGAAGAAATAATATACAATTAATATTATCTGATGCTTCACCAAATATCAGTGGTATCTCTCTAATAGATAATAAAAATTTTTATAATTTATTAATTAAAATAATATTATTATGTAGAAAGGTATTAACAAAAAATGGTAATCTAGTTATGAAAATTTTTTATAATGAGGAAATAAATAGATATATTAAAATAATTAGTTTATTATTCACTTATGTAAAGGTTAATAAACCGATTGCTTCTAAGTCAAAATCAAAAGAAGTGTATATTATAGCAATAAAATATAAGTTTTAGTTAATAAAATAAAACTAATTTTTTAAAAATATTAGATGGAGCTAGTTTCTTGAACGATATGATAAAAAATTTAGTAATTTGGTTGATTGTTGCTGTTGTATTAATATCGATATTTCAAAATTTTGGTTTTAATGATTCTAATAATCGTAGAGTTGATTACTCTACTTTTATATATGATATAAATCAAGATCAAATTAGAGAAGTACATATTAATGGTAGAGAAATTATTGTTATTAAGAAAGACAGTAATCAATATATCACTTATATCCCGATAAATGATTCTAAATTATTAGATATTATGTTAAATAAAAACATTAAAATTATAGGAGAACCACCAGAAGAACCTAGTTTATTAACATCTATATTTATTTCTTGGTTTCCTATGATATTGTTAATTGGTGTGTGGATATTTTTTATGAGACAAATGCAAGGAGGTGGAAAAGGAGCAATATCATTTGGAAAAAGTAAGGCACGAATGTTAACTGATGATCAAGTAAAAACAACCTTCGCAGATGTTGCTGGTTGTGATGAAGCAAAAGAGGAAGTTAGTGAATTAGTTGATTATTTACGTGAACCTAATAGATTTCAAAAATTAGGTGGGAAAATGCCTAAAGGAGTTTTAATGGTTGGCCCTCCAGGAACTGGCAAAACTTTATTAGCTAAAGCCATTGCTGGTGAAGCTAAGGTACCATTCTTTACAATATCTGGTTCTGACTTTGTTGAAATGTTTGTTGGAGTTGGAGCTTCTAGAGTAAGAGATATGTTTGATCAGGCAAAAAAATCTTCACCATGTATTATATTTATTGATGAAATAGATGCAGTGGGACGTCAAAGGGGTACTGGTCTTGGTGGAGGTCATGATGAAAGAGAACAAACATTAAATCAAATGCTAGTAGAAATGGATGGTTTTGATGGGAACGATAGTATAATAGTTATTGCAGCTACTAATAGACCTGATGTTCTGGATCCAGCTTTGCTACGTCCTGGTAGATTTGATAGGCAAATAGTAGTTGGGTTACCAGATATTAGAGGTAGGGAACAAATATTAATTGTTCATATGCGTAGAGTACCATTATCTTCAGATGTGAACGTGTCCCTTATTGCAAGAGGTACTCCTGGTTTTTCTGGGGCAGATTTAGCTAATTTGGTTAATGAAGCTGCTTTATTTGCAGCTAGAAGAAACAAGAGAGTAGTATCCATGTTAGAGTTTGAAAAAGCTAAAGATAAAATTATTATGGGTTCTGAACGTAGATCAATGGTTATGACAGAAATGCAAAAAGAATCAACAGCTTATCATGAAGCTGGACATGCTATTATTGGTCGTTTAGTACCAGAACATGATCCAGTGCATAAAGTTACTATTATTCCTAGGGGTAGAGCTTTAGGAGTAACATTTTTTTTACCAGAAAATGATACTATTAATGCTAGTAAACAAAAATTAGAAAGTCAAATTTCTACATTGTATGGTGGTAGATTAGCAGAAGAAATTATTTATGGAGTTAATATGGTATCTACTGGAGCAGCAAATGATATTAAAATAGCAACATCCATAGCTAGAAATATGGTTACTCAGTGGGGATTTTCAAATAAATTAGGTCCACTATTATATGCTGAAGAAGAAGGAGAAATATTTTTAGGAAGATCAGTAGCAAAAATTAAACATATGTCTGACGAAACAGCACGTATTATTGATCAAGAAGTAAAATTGTTAATAGAACATAATTATAATAGAGCATATAAATTATTATTAGATAATATTGATATATTACATGCAATGAAAGATGCCTTAATAAAATATGAAACTATTGATGCATTACAAATTGATGATCTTATGTTACGTAAGACTGTACGACCACCAGCAAATTGGAATGATAATATTAAAGAAAATAATAATTAGATATTAAATTATTTTATTAAACTAAGTATATATATGAATTTAATTATTAACGATCATGTTTTAGATTTCTCTAACCCTTGTATTATGGGTATATTAAATATTACTCCAGATTCATTTTTTGACGGGGGAAAATATAACACTATTAATAAAATTATTAATCATGTTTCCAATATGATTAATGATGGAGCTAGCATAATAGATGTTGGAGGTGAATCAACTAGACCAGGTTCTGAACATATTAGTGTAAATGAAGAATTAGATAGGGTAATACCAGTAATATTAGAATTACAAAAACGTTTTAATACTATTATATCAGTAAATACTTCAAAAATTGAAGTTATTAAGGAAAGTATACTAGCTGGTGTTGATATCATTAATAGTATATATCCATTTGATAAAAAAACACTAAAATTAATGGCTAATAATAATTTATTAGTTTGTATTATGCATATAAAAGGTACACCAAAAAATATGCAAATTTTTCCATTCTATTCCAATTTACTTTTGGAAATTAATGAATATTTTGATTATCAGATTAAAAAATACCAAAAATATGGTATTAAACAAAATAGAATAATATTAGATCCTGGTTTTGGTTTTGGTAAAAGTTTATCTCATAATTATATATTGTTGTCACAATTGAATATTTTTAGTAAATTTAAATTACCATTATTAGTAGGTATGTCACATAAATCTATGATAAGTAAATTAACTGGTACCACCAAATCATTATATGGTAGTATTGCTTGTGCAGTAATTGCTGTAATTAATGGAGCAAATATTATTCGTGTACATGATGTTGCACAAACTGTTGCAGCTTTAAAGATAGTTAAATCTACTTTAACTATTAAGAATTAAAATATTACTATTTTAGTATAGTTATTTTACAGTATTATAATAACTATTATCTTATACTATAATAGTTTACATGATTTATATAGTAATATAAAATAATTAGTTTATGTTATTTACTAATTTTATATTTTATTATTTATACCACTATAAATACAACATGTATTGACAAATGTTAAATACCTAAAATTTTTTGATTTAAAATTTAAAACTAATTTATTTAAACTTGTGTTATCTAAATATTTCATACTTTGGGTAGAGAAATGTATAAAATATTACTAATTATGTTTTTATTAATATCAACCATTTTAATTATAGTTATAATGTTACAAAATAAAAAATATGATATTGGATTAACATTTAATACGCATAATTTATCTAATATATTATCTAATTCAATTAATACTGGAAATACTATAATTAAGCTAACTATAATATTAGCAATACTATTTTTCTTATTTAGTTTATTATTAGCTAATTTAACTAAAAATATTGAAAATAAAGACAACATTTGGCAATCATCAAAACATCATAAATGTTTAAAAAGGAATTGTAATAAATAATAATATTTGTAGTTATTACTTTAGTTAAATTTTTTATTTTTTACCGAGGTGGTGAAATTGGTAAACACGCTATCTTGAGGTGGTAGTGCCAACATTATTTTGGTTTACGGGTTCAAGTCCCGTCCTCGGTATTTTATTGGTTAATTTTATTAATATTTATATTATTTTATAATAATTGGTTTTTATTTAAAGTAATAAAAAAATTATACTATTTATAATTCAAAAAATTTAAATATACATAATAAAATAATAGATATTAAATATAAATTATTTAATAATGTAATGATAGATATAATAATTTTATAATTATTATATTAAATAATATTATTTATAACTATTATAAATAATAAAATTATAAATAATATATAATAATATAATTTTATTATAATAAAGAAGAAATATATGATTATGTTTAAATTAATAATTAGTACTATCCATAATATTGTAATTAATTTGAGATAATTAGAATGAATAAAGAAATTTTAGCTGTTGTAGAAGCAGTTTCAAATGAAAAATTAGTTACGAGAGAAAAGATCTTTGAAACGTTAGAACTTGCTATTGCTGTAGCAACAAAAAAAAAGTATTCACACGATATAGAAGTTCGCGTTAGTATAGATCGAAGATCCGGTAGTTTTAGTACTTTTAGACGTTGGTTAGTTGTTTATGAAGTTACTCAACCAACAAAAGAAATTACTATCGATGCTGCTTTGTTAGATAAGCAAGATGTTAAAATTGGTGATTATATAGAAGATGAAATTGAGTCAGTTAATTTTGACAGAATAACTACTCAAATAGCTAAACAAGTGATAATACAAAAAGTTCGTGAAGCAGAACGGGCAACAATATTAGAACATTTTATAAATCGCAAAGGAAAAATAATTACTGGGATTGTTAAAAGAATTAATAGAGATGGTATAAATATTGATGTAGGTAATAATGCTGATGCTATAATTCTAAAAGAAGATATGTTACCTAGAGATAATTTTCGTATAGGTGATAGAGTAAAAGGTATATTATATGCCGTAAAACCAGAAAATAAGATGGCACAATTATTTATTAGTAGAGTAAAGCCAGCTATGTTAATAGAATTATTCCGTATAGAAGTACCAGAAATTAATGAAGAAATAATTGAAATTAAAGCAGTAGTTAGGGATCCAGGATTAAGAGCAAAAATAGCTGTCAAAACTAATGACAAAAGGATTGATCCTATTGGTGCTTGTGTAGGTATGCGAGGTGCTAGAGTACAAGCTGTATCTAATGAACTAGGTGGAGAACGAATTGATATTATTTTATGGGCTGATAATCCAGCACAATTTGTTATTAATGCCATAACATCAGCAGATGTATCGTCAATTATAGTAGATGAAGATAAGCATGCTATGGATATTGCAGTAGAAGAAAGTAATTTAGCACAAGTTATTGGTCGTAATGGACAAAACATTAAATTAGCATCTCAGTTAAGTGGTTGGGAATTAAATGTTATGACTTCTGCTATGCTAGAAGCTAAACATAAAGCTGAAGAACAAGTTGTATTAGATAATTTTACAAAAAAATTATTAATTAGTTTATCTACAGCTAAAATATTAGTAGATCATGGTTTTTCTTCTATTGAAGAATTAGCATATATTTCTAAAAATGAATTACTAGAAATAAAAACAATAGATCATAATGAAATATTATTGATTCAAGAAAAAGCAAAAAACATAGTTCACTGTAATAATTTAAAAAATCAAAATTATGATAAATTACATACTAATACGTTGTTAAAATTACCTGGCATAGATGAAAATATATTAACAAAACTAGTATCACGTAACATTTCCACATTAGAAAAATTAGCAGAACAAAGTATTGATGACTTAGTAGATATTAAAGAATTAGAATTAGATAGTAAAAAGGCAGGAGAATTAATTATGGCAGCACGTGATTTATGTTGGTTTAATAAATCACATTAATAAATACATAATATTTTGATAAATGTATTTTATTTAAGTACAATAAGAAAATTAGGTATTTTAATTATATTATGGTTATTAATATATGATAATAAATAAATTAATTTTACAAAGAAAAAAAAGAAGTACACTAAATATTCTTGATAATAAAGGTAAAAATAAGTCAATAAAAGTTGAGATACGTAAAAAAACAAGTATTTACAAAAAAAAAATATTTTTAAATAAAAGTAAGTATACTAACGATAATATCATTAATGATGAGTATGCTAATAATCAATTATCTAAAAACATAAGTACTAATTTTGACAACCAATATGAATATGCTTATTCTAAAAATACTATAAATAGTACTGCTAAAAAAAAACATATAAAATCAAAAAATAAAAGTAATATTATTTTTAATAAAAGGTATAATATAGAGGACAATGTTAATACTACTATATTATTAAATAAACCTACCAAAAGTAATAAGTCTATAACAAAATCTAAATTCTCATCTAATGAGAAACTAAATAATATTGAAATATATAACGCACAACAGTCTATTTTAACACATAAATTTAATAAACCAAAACATCATATTAGTCGTAATATAACAATTAATAAAACTATAACAGTAGCAGAATTAGCTAACAAACTTTCTGTAAAATCATCAAAAATAATTGATTTAATGGCAAAATTAGGAAGTATAGTTAGTTTTAATGATATTCTTAGTCAAGAAGCTATACAATTAATAGTAGAAGATATGGGTCATAAAGTAGTTTTCTTAAATAAGAATAAATTAGAAGATGATCTAATTAATATTTCTACTAATAAAAATCCGATATTTAAATTTAGATCACCAATTATTACTATTGCTGGACATGTTGATCATGGAAAAACATCATTGTTAGATTTTATCAGATCAACTAATTTAGTTAATCAAGAAGTTGGTGGTATTACTCAAACTATTAGAGCATATCAAATAAATAAAGATAATAAAACTATTACTTTTATAGATACTCCAGGACACAATTCATTTACTAATATGAGAATTAGAGGAATAAAAATTACCGATATTATCGTATTAATTATAGCAGCAGATGATGGCGTTATGCCCCAGACTATTGAGGTTATTGAACAGGCAAAATTATATCAGATACCAATAATTATTGCAATCAATAAAATTGATAAACCTAATTCTGATATAGAAAAAATTAAACGTGATTTAACTAAATATAATATAATATCAAAAGAATGGGGAGGAGAAAATCAATTTGTTTATATATCAGCTAAACTAGGTATTGGTATTAATGATTTAATGCAAACAATATTTTTACAAACAGAATCACTTAATTTAAAAACAATATTTAATGGGCCAGCTAAAGGAACAATAATAGAATCATATTTAGATAAAAAATGTGGACCAATAGTAATTATTTTAATTCATGAAGGTACATTAAAAATAGGTGATCTTATATTATGTGGATTAGCTTATGGTCGTGTACGAGCTATGTATGATGATAATAATAACTGTATTACTACAGCATTACCATCTATTCCAATTAAGATATTAGGTTTATCTAGTTTACCTAATTCTGGTGACTTATTAGTTTCTTTAAATAATGAAAAACATATTAAAAACATTTTAACTCACAGAAAACGAAAAATAAATGAATTAAAAATTACTAATAGTACAAAAGAATTAAATATTAATAATATATTCCATGATAGTGATGAAAAAGTAAGTAAATTAAATTTTTTAGTAAAAACTGATACTTATGGAATTAATGAAGTAATTATTAATACATTAAATACATTATCAAGTGATACATTACAAATTAAAATTATAAATTCTAGCGTTGGTAATATTAATGAAAATGATATTTTATTAGCTAATTCATTTAAAGCAACAATTATTGGTTTTAATATAAAAATTAATAATTATATACGTAAAATTAGTGCTAACAATAATGTATGTATTAAATGCTACTCAGTAATTTATGATTTAATTGATGATATAAAACAAATAATTAATAATACAATTTATCAAAATCAAGTACCAGTAAAAAAATTATTAGGTGTAGCTGAAGTTCGTAATATATTTATATCTAAAAATTATACTATTGCTGGTTGCATGGTTATTAATGGAAATATTAAGCAATATGCTAATGTTAATATATTAAGAAATAATAAAATTATATTTAATGGTATTATTGAATCATTAAAAAGATTTAAAGACAATGTCAATGAAGTACGAAATGGTATGGATTGTGGTATAGTTATAAAAAATTATAATAATATATTAATTGGTGATATTATTAAAGTATTTAGTTAAAATAAATTTAAATATTATTATGTTGACACACAAGAAACATAAAACACAACGTATTATTAAAATTTTATATAAGGAAATTACAAAAATAATACTGTATAAACTAAGTAACCCTAATATTGGAATTATTACTATTTCAAAGATATTGATTTCTAGTGATTTACATTATGTTAAAGTATTTGTTACTTCTTTAAACAAAAATAATATAAATCAGATAAACTTTAGTATTAAACCATTAATAAAAGCTACTAATTATATTAAATATCACATAAATAAACATATGTTATTAAAAAAAGTACAACATATAATATTTTTATCTGATGATAGCTTATTAAAAAATATGAAAGTTATTAATTTAATCAAAAATATTAAGTATTAAATTTATCTATTATAAAAATCTTTAAATTATAAATTTACTTTATAGGATATTTTATGTGTTCATATAATCAAAAAAAGAAAATAATTATTAATTTTGGTAAGTCTGAAAAAGATAGTGGTGTAACAGAAGTACAAATTGCGCTTCTTAATCAAAGAATTAATAATCTTAAACAACATTTCTTAAAGCATAAAAAAGATTATCATAGCAAACGTGGATTATTAAGTATGGTAAATAAACGTAGGAAATTATTAAATTACTTGAAAAAAATTAATATATTGAGATATAATAATTTAGTTAGATTATTAAAATTACGTTAATATAAGTTTAAATAATTTTACTAATCTACGTTTTTAAACTGTTTATTACTAATTTGAACTAAGATAAGGAATAGTTTTGCAAAAAATAATTTCTCAAAAATTTACTTATGGCGATAACAATGTAATTATCGAAACAGGTAGAATTGCTAGACAGGCTACTTCATCAGTAATTGTTAATATTGATGATACTATGGTTTTAGTTACTATGGTGTATATTAAACAGACAGAAATTAATAGTACATTTTTGCCATTAGTGGTAAATTATCAAGAACGTACTTATGCTGCTGGACGTTTTCCTGGTGGTTTCTTTAGAAGAGAAGGTCGTCCAACAGAAAGTGAAGTATTAATTTCAAGATTAATAGATCGTGCTATTAGACCATTATTTCCTGAAGATTTTTATTATTCAATACAAATTACAGTTACCGTAATATCCGTAAATCCACAAGTTTATCCTGATATTGCAGCTATTATTGGAGTATCCGCAGTTATTTCGATATCTGATATTCCTGTTTTAGGACCAATTGGAGTTGCTAGAGTAGGTTATGTAAATGAAAATTATTGTTTAAATCCTAATACTTCTAGCATCAGTAGTCTAGATTTAATAGTTGTTAGTACATCACAAGCAATTGTTATGATTGAAGGTGCAGCTAAATTGCTCAACGAGTATCAGATGTTAGATGCAATTGAATTTGGTCATGAAAAACAACAAGTTGTAATAGATAATATTAATTTATTAGTAGATAAATTAAATGTTAATAAATCTGTAATACCAAGAATAGATACTATTAATTTAATAAATTATATTTGTGTATTATTTAAAAATAATTTGTGTAATATATATCCATTAAATAGTAGTAAATGTGATCGAATTACTATAATTAGTAATATAAAAGATAATATTATGCAATCATTAATATTACAATATAATGATATTAACCAAAATGAATTATCTGTTTTAATATCTAGAGCTGAAAAAATAGTTATGCGTGATCTTACTATGAGTAATGGTATTCGTATTGATGGTCGTAAGTTTAACGATATTCGTGATATTAATATTGTATTAGGTATTTTACCTAGAACACATGGTTCAGCATTATTCTCTCGCGGAGAAACTCAAACATTAGTTAGTACTACATTAGGTACAGAACGTAATGCTCAAAATGTTGACGAATTGTTGGGAGAACGAGTAGATAAATTTTTGTTACATTATAATTTTTTACCATATTGTGTTGGTGAAATAGGAATTATTGGTTCTCCTAAACGTAGAGAAATTGGTCATGGTTATTTAGCTAAACGAGCAATTATTCCTGTATTACCTTATAATAATAAATTTTCTTATACTATACGTTTGGTATCTGAAGTAACAGAATCTGATGGTTCATCATCTATGGCTTCGGTATGTGGTGCGTCTTTATCATTAATGGATGCTGGAGTGCCTATCAAAACAGCCATTGCTGGTGTTGCTATGGGATTAATTAAAAACAATGATAAGTTTATTATACTTAGTGATATTATAAGTAACGAAGATTATTTTGGAGATATGGATTGTAAGATCGCTGGTGATTATTATGGCATCACTGCAATACAAATGGATATCAAAACTCATGGTATTACATTTGATATGATTAAAGAAACTTTATTTCTTAGTAAAGAAGCACGTATACATGTTTTAGATATTATGTCAAATAATATTAATAAACCTAGAGCTGATATTTCTAAATTTGCTCCTCGTATATATACTATTACAATTAATCCAAGTAAAATTAAGACAGTTATTGGTAAAGGTGGTTTAGTTATTAAGTCATTAACAGAAGAGACAAACACTAGTATAGATATACATAATGATGGTACTATTAAAATTGCTGCATGTGACTATAGTCAGGCTGATATGGCAATAAAACGTATTTATGATCTCATTAAAGATATAGAAGTTGGTCAAATATATGTTGGTATTGTAATACGTATTGTAAATTTTGGTATAATTTTTAGTATAAAAGGTAAAGAAGGTTTAGTGCATATTTCTCAAATTGCTAATAAGCATGTGAAAAATATTAGTGATTTTGTTAAAATAGGACAAAAGATACCAGTAAAAGTATTAGAAGTAGAACGTAATGGCCGTATTCGTTTAAGTATGAAAGCTGTTAATTAATCATTTTAGCTATAATTTTGTCATGTCATTGATGTAGTTATAAGTTATATTTGTTTTTATGTAAATTAGTAATAAATACTAATAATACTATTCATGAAACGTTTATTTTTAATTGTTATTGATTCATTAGGTATTGGTTATACAAATGATGCAAATAAATTTGGTGATATTGGTGCTAATACATTAGGTCATATTGCTGAGTATTATTATTATAGTAAACATAAAATTCTAAAAATACCTAATTTATCATCTTTAGGTCTAGTAAAAGCTATTCAATATGCTACTGATTGTTATCCTGTTGGTATGAATTTACAAACAAATATTATTGGTAGTTATGCTTATGCTAGTTCATTAGCTACTGGTAAAGATACAATATCTGGACACTGGGAAATAGCTGGTATATTAGTACCAAACTGGCATTATTTTGATAAATTAAATAATAGTATCCCTGATAGTTTATTAAATTTAATTTGTGAAATGAATAATTTATCTGGAATTTTAGGTAATTGTCATGCATCAGGTACTGAAATAATTAAAAAATTAGGTGAAGAACATATTGTTACTGGTAAACCAATTATTTATACTTCTGCTGATTCTGTGTGTCAAGTAGCTTGTCATGAAAGTGTATTTGGATTATCTAACTTATATAATTTATGTATTAGTATAAGAAGTATATTAAATAGTAGTACTTATAATATTGGTCGAGTAATAGCTAGACCGTTTACTGGTAATAACGCTAGTAATTTTATAAGAACTAAAAATCGTTGTGATTTATCATTAGCTCCACCATCAATTACAGTATTTCAAAAACTTATTAAAGAAAAAGATGGTACTGTTATATCAATTGGTAAAATTGCAGATATATACGCTCATGTAGGTATAAATAAACATATTAAAGCTTACGGTATAAATAATTTATTTAATAAGCTGGTATCAGAAATTAATACAGCTAAAAATAATACTATTATATTTACTAATTTTGTTGATTTTGATGAATTATACGGTCATAGAAGAGATATTATTGGCTATGCTTTAGCTTTAGAATTATTTGATTATAGATTATCTGAAATAATATCTAAAATGAAAAATGATGATGTACTTATTATTACGGCCGATCATGGTTGTGATCCTACTTGGTATGGTACAGATCATACTAGAGAATTTGTACCAATATTAATTTATGGCTCTAGAATTAAATCTAAGTATTATGGTTATCGTAATTCTTTTGCTGATATTAGTCAAACAATAGCAAAATATTTTAATTTATCACCAATGAGTTACGGTACATCAATTTTATAAATTAAAAAAGGAAGCTGTATGACAACAACACATATTAATGCAAAATATGGTGATTTTGCCGATGTTATATTAATGCCAGGTGATCCTATGAGAGCAAAATATATAGCAGAGAAATTTTTTACTAACTATCGTGAAGTGAATAATGTTAGAGGTATGTTAGGTTATACCGGTTATTATAAAAATAAAATTATGTCAGTCATGGGACATGGTATAGGAATGCCATCTTGTTCTATTTATGTTAGGGAATTAATAGTAGATTTTGGTGTAAAAAAAATTATTCGTGTTGGTTCTTGTGGTGCTGTAAAACATGAATTAAATTTACGAGATATTATTATTGGTATGGCAGCTAGCACAAATTCTAAGATTAATCGTATACGTTTTATGAATAATGATTTTTCTGCTGTAGCTGATTTTAATATGCTCTGTAATGTAGTAAATGTTGCTAATATTCTTAATATTAAGATTCATGTAGGTAGTATTTTTTCTACCGATTTATTTTATATGCCTGATTATAGTAAAAAAAAATTATTAAATATGTTAGATAAATATGGTATTTTAGGAATTGAAATGGAAGCAGCTGGGATATATAGTATTGCAGCTGAATTAGGAGCTAAAGCATTAGTAATTTGTACTGTTTCTGATCATGTTTTAAAAAAAACTAGTCTTAGTATATTAGAAAAACAAAATTCTTTTGATGATATGATTACTTTAGCATTAGAATCTTTATTAATAATTTGAGGAGAGGTGCCAGAGATAGGTTTAATGGGGCGAATTCGAAATTCGTTAAGAATTAAAGTATTCTTCCAGGGTTCGAATCCCTGTCTCTCCTATTTTTTTGTAAATAAACTACTGAGTAATTAAGGTAGTGTTTCCTCCAACAGCTGCAGTATTAATACTAATAGTACGTTCTAGTAATAATCGTTCTAATGAAATTTTATAATCACCAAAATTATAATTTTGTATATTTACTAAAGGTTCTTCTTGTTTAGATTTACTAATAAATTTTATTAAATGATTTAAACCTATATTATTACTATGTATTATAATGGTATCAATAATAATTGATTTAGATAACCAATCATCGATCACTAAAATAGCATTTCTAATTAATTCTGGTAATATTGTTAATATTTTAGAACATAATTTTGAATTTGATACTAATACTGGATAAGAACCAATACAAAATACAGCAATAAGTTGAACTATTAAATCAATTTCTTGATCAGCTATACATAAAATGTATTTGCGAGGTAATAATTTGTATTTATTTAATTCACCTGTAGGTCCATCTAATAAATAACTATTACCACTACTAGATATTTTATTATATTCATCACAAATATTAATAATATTTGGATATTTATCTTTTATCCAATTATATAAAGTATCATATAAATATCTAGTACCTTCATAATTAAAATCTATTTTATTTAATGATTTTAAAATATTAGGTATTATAAGATTATTCTTTTTGTTTACCAGACGATATAAATATAAAGGTCCACCAGCTTTTGGACCAGTACCAGATAATTTTTCACCACCAAATGGCTGTACACCAACCACTGCTCCAATAATATTTCTATTTATATAGAAATTACCAGTATTAATACGTTTTATTATATTATCAGTAGTATAATCTATTCTTGTTTGTAATCCAAATGTTAATCCGTAGCCATTACAATTTATTTGTTTAATTATATTATTTAATTCATTTTTATTATATCTAATTATATGTAAAACTGGTCCAAAAATTTCTTTATTTAATTGATTAATATTATCTAATTCAATAATTGTTGGTGTAATAAATGAACCATTATTATTACTACAATAATTATTACTTTGCCATACTACATGGCCATGTTTTTTCATATCATCAATATAATTATTAATTAGTAATTTTGCTTCTTTACTAATTACTGGACCAATATCAGTTGATAAATTACTAGGATCACCTATTTTGTATTCTAATATTGCTCCTTTTAACATGGATAATACACAATCAGCAATATCATTTTGTAAACATAATAATCTTAATGCAGAACAACGCTGCCCAGCACTATCAAATGCTGATTGTATAATATCTAATATAGCTTGCTCTATTAAAGCTGATGAATCCATAATCATAGTATTTATACCTCCTGTTTCAGCAATAATAGGTACAATTTTATCTTTTATTCTAGAGAATAAAATATTTTGTAAAGATTTAGCTACTTTAGTAGATCCAGTAAACATTACGCCGTTAATAGAATCATTTTCTATCAAAGCTGGACCAATAATTTTTCCTTTTCCTGGTAATAATTGTAATACCCCATCAGGAATACCTGCATCAAGCATAATTTTAACCACTTTACTTGCAATAATTGGAGTTTGTTCTGCTGGTTTAGCTATTACTGTATTACCAACTACTAAAGCAGCAGCTATTTGACCAATAAAAATAGCTAATGGAAAATTCCAAGGACTAATACACACTACTATTCCTAATGGATAATAATTATCGTCAAAATAATTATTAGCTTGATAAGAATAATATCTTAAGAAATCTATAGCTTCTCTAATTTCTGATATAGCATTTACAATAGTTTTTCCTGCTTCACGAATTAATAATCCAATAAAACTATACATATCTTGCTCTATTAAATCAGCAGCTTTATTTAATATTATTGAACGTTCATAATAAGTCTTATTAATCCAGTATTTAGCACTAACTTTGCTAATAGCAATTGATTTACTTACATCATCTAACGATGATTCTTGGCATGTTCCAACAATATCATTGTTATTTGCTGGATTTATTATTTGATATATTGTGCCTTCAGAAATATAATCAGAATTAATTATTGGTTTTACTTTATGAAATAGGTTATTTTCATTTAATAAATTAACAATAATATTAGTTAATGTTTGTTCATTATTTATATCTAATCCTAATGAGTTTATTCTAGTCATGTTATATAAATTTTTTGGTAGAGGTATTTTAGGATTAGACAAACCTATTTTACCTTCTGTATTTTTTAATGACATTATTTTTTCAATTGGATTAATAATTAGATCTTCTATAGGAATAGAATCATCAGATACCTGATTAATAAAAGATGTATTAGCTCCATTCTCTAGTAATCTTCTTACTAAATAAGATAACAAAGTATTATATGAACCAACTGGAGCATAAATACGACACGGTCTATTTAATTTATTAAATTTACTACCAACAACATTATTATATAATGTTTCTCCCATACCATGTAAACATTGAAACTCATATTGTCCTTCATAATAATTTTGTCCAGCAAAATAATAAATTGATGATAAAGTATGAGCATTATGTGTAGCAAATTGAGGATATATATATTGTGGTACAGATAATAATTTTTTTGCACAAGCTAAATATGATAAGTCAGTATATATTTTTCTAGTAAAGACAGGATAATCACTTAATCCATATATTTGAGCATTTTTAATTTCACTATCCCAATAAGCACCTTTAACTAGTCTAATCATAAGACGACGTTTAGTATTTTTTGCTAGTTGTATTAATTCATCAATAACTTTTATTGATCTTTTTTGATATGCTTGAACAACAAAACCAATACCGTTCCAACCACTTAATTTAGGTTCATAACATAATTTAACTAGTAAATCCAATGAAATTTCTAGTCTATTAGATTCTTCCGCATCAATATTTAATCCAATATCATATTTTTTTGCTAATAATGTTAGTAGTAATAAACGTGGATATAATTCTTTCATTACAGATCTATATTGTAAACGACAATATCTAGGATATAAAGCTGACAACTTGATTGATATACCTGGTCCATTATAAATACCCAAACCATTAGAAGATTTCCCAATTATGTGAATTGCTTCTTGATAAGCATTAGTATATGATAATGCATCGTTGTTAGTTAATGCAGCTTCCCCTAATATATCATATGAATAACGAAATCCATTTTTCTCTAATTTACTAGCTGTTTTTATTGCTGAATTTATATTTATACCAGTAACAAATTGTTTTCCTATTAATTGCATAATAATGTTTATTACTTTTCTTATTATAAAATTAATATTGTTATTTATAAAATTTTTACCAAAAACTTTCTTATTTTTCTTATTATATTGATTTGATATTAATTTATTAACTATAATTAATCCCCTTGTAGCAAAATTAACTAATATTGATTTATTTCCTAAATGGCTAGACCAATTTTTATTACAAATTTTATCATATATTAATAAATCTTTAGTGCTATCATCAGGTATTCTCAACAATGCTTCTGCTAAACACATTAAGGCAACACCTTCTTTTGAAGATAATGAAAATTCTTGTAATAAGTTTTGCACTAGATTAACTTTACTATTTATATTTTTTTTATTACTTATTCTTATTTTTTTAGTTAATTTATTTGCTAATAAACTAATATTATTTGATATTTCTGATGAAATATGCACTTGTTCTAACAAATAAGGCACAATTATTTCTTCTTCACAATACCAAAAATTTGTTATATTATTACGTATTATAGACTGAGATAGTATGCTACTAGATAAGTTAATAAATGGATGGTTCGATTTAATTTTAGATATATTAATTGGTGTTTTCATGTTTAAATAAAGTTTATTTAAAGATTCTGTAGGAATAGGTAATTCTAATGTATTATCCTTTTTATTGTTAAAATTAATTTTTTCCAGATAAGAATATATCACTTCATTACATAGTTCATCCATGGTGCAATTACGTTGTGTAGATAATTGTTGTACACGGTTCTTTATTATATCATTTAATTTTATATGCATATTATCATCCGTATTATTAAAATATTAACATTATCAAAGTTTAGAATAATTTTAATAAAAAATTTTAAGTTAACAATTACACATCTGTTTTTATTCATATAATAACATAAAAGTATTAATTTATATTATCCAAACTTAGATTTTTAATAAAAAATTTTTTATTAAAATAATTATTTAAATTATTTACTTCATCGGTGAGAGAGGGATTCGAACCCTCGATACTAAATTTGTATACATACTTTCCAGGCATGCTCCTTAAACCACTCGGACATCTCACCATATTTTTTTAGTAGTATTATCAAAATAGTTAATTAACTATATCATAATATATTATAATATAGTACGTAATTTAATTTAGTGTTAATTATTGATATATATTTTTTTTGCTTCATTAATTATTTAATATCAATCGCATTATTTATAATAATTTATTATTAATTTAATTTAACAAATGTTGTTAATAAGGTTATTAGTAAAAGTTAGTTTAATAACACTGATTTCTAGAATATTAGGATTTATTCGTGATATAACGATAGCGAGAGTATTTGGAATTAATTGGATGTTAGATTCTTTTTTAGTAGCATTTAAATTACCTAATTTATTTAGAAAAATTTTTTCTGATGGAATTTTATTACAAGTATTTGTCCCAGTCTTAACTAAGTATAAAAACAATGGTAATCTTATAGATACTTATAATTTTATTGCTTATATATCTGGATTATTTATAATATTATTATTAATAGTTATAACAATTATTATTTTTTTTATACCTAAAATTATTATTATAATCGCTCCTGGTTTTATTAAAAATAAATGTATTTTTTTATTAACAATAAAATTATCTAGAATTATTTTTCCATATATAATTTTAGTTTTATTTATCACTTTTACTAGTGCAATACTAAATGTTTGGGGTTATAAAATAGTTTCTTTAACTACATCTATTTTTTTAAATATTAGTATGATTATATTTACTTTATTATTTAATAATTTATTTAGTATACCAATTTTTGGATTAGCTTGGTCTATTATTATTGGAGGAGTAATACAATTATGTTATCAACTTATATTTTTAAAAAAAATTAATATGTTAATACTTCCTAAATTTAATTTTAACTATAAAAAATTATTTAACTTATTAAAGAATATTAGTACAGTTATCATTATTAATTCTATAAATCAAATATCAAGTATTATTAACACTATATTTGTTTCCTTTTTTGTATCTGGATCGTTATCTTGGATATATTATGCTGATCGAATTGTTGAGTTACCGGCTGGATTATTAATTACATCATTAAATACTATATTATTACCAATATTATCACGTAGTTTTATAAAAAATGATATGAATAACTATTCAAAACAATTAAACTGGGGTGTAAAATTATGTTTTATTTTTGTTATTCCTAGTGCTATTGCTTTAATAATCTTATCTTATCCAATAGTCATTACGTTGTTTCAATATAATAATTTTTTAATATACGATTTATGTATGATACAAAAATTATTAATTATTTATTCAACTGGATTAATTGGATTAGTGTTATCTAAATTATTAACAATTAGTTTTTATTCCTGTAATAGTACTAGAGTACTAATCAAAATATCTTTAATTATAATTGTATTAACACAAATTATGAATATATTATTTGTATATATATTTGATAATCTAGGTTTATCTGTATCTAGTATTGTTTCTTATTACATACAAGTTGTATTGTTATATTTTTATTTATTAAAAAATAAATTGTTCTCTTTAAATTATAATATAGCTAATTTTTTATTCAAAATAATAATATCAACTTTAGTTATGTCTTTTATTTTAATAAAATTATTATCATTAATGCCAAATTGGGATAATATTTCAATATTTTATAGACTAATTAGAATCTCATTACTAATTACGGTAGGAGTATTAGTATATTTTTTTACGTTATGGATTACTGGACTAAAATTAAAGGAAATTTTCTATTTTTATTATAATTTTTAGTATTATTTTTATATTTTTTCTACAATATCTATACCTAGTAGGTTTAGACCAGTTCTAATAGTTAAAGAAGTTACTATTAATAGTAGTATTCTACTGGTTTTTAGTTTTAAACTAGACTGCAATATACAGTAATTTTCATAAAAATTAGAAAATAAGTTAGCTAATTTATATAAATAGTCACATAATAAATGTGGTGTACCATATTTAGATATATTATTAATTGTTTCTTCTAATCTTAGAATATGCATAATTAATAAAATTTCTTCATTTGTATTAAAATAATATTTACAATTATAATATTTATATTCTTCAATATTTATTTTTTTTAATATAGAATTAATACGAATATAAGCATATTGTATATAAATTATTGTGTTACCACGTAAATTTAGAATTTTATCCCAATTAAAAACATAATTAGAAGAACGATTTCTTGATAAATCAAAATATTTAATTGCTCCAATACCAAGAATTTTAGATATTCTAATTAATTTTTCATTACTAATTTCAGGATACTTACTTTTTATAATAATACTTACCCGTTTAATTGATTCATTTAATAAGTCTATTAATTTTATTGTATTACCTTCACGAGTTTTAAACGGTTTATTATCTTTATTTAATACCATACCTAAAATATGATGTTCTAATTTAACTGACTTGGGTATATAATGAGCTGCACGTGCTATAAAAAATATATTATTAAAATAATTTTGTTGACGAGAATCTACATAATAAATAATTTTATCAGCTTTTAGTGTTTCGTATCTATACTTAATAGACGCAATATCAGTAGTAGAATATAAATAAGTACCATCCATTTTTCTAATTACTACATGATTAGGATTATCAAATTTATTTTTTTTATTATTTATTGTTACAAACGATAAATAATTTTTACTAGTTGCAATTCCCTTATTTTGTAAATCATTAACAATATTTAATAACATACTTTTATAAAAACTTTCTCCTACATTATCAGTACGATTCAATGTAACATTTAATAAATTATAAATAAGTTGATTATTTTTGATTGTAATATCAACTATTTTACACCATATCTTATTGTAAAAAATATCACCATTTTGTAATTTTATTAAATTAGAACTTACTTTATTAACAAAGTCAGAACTATTATCATATTGTTTCTTTGCTTTTTTATATAATCTATCCAATAATTTAATATTACTAATTAATTTATCATTTATGTTAATATTAATTTTTTCTAAATATGTAATTAATATGCTAAAAGGTATACCCCAGTCACCTATATGATTTATTTTTATTACATTATGTCCTAAAAATTTTAATATTCTTACCATGGAATCACCTACAATGGTAGACCGTAAATGACCTACATGCATTTCTTTAGCTATATTAGGTGAAGAATAATCAATAACAATATTTTTCGATTGTTCTATTAAACTTACATTTAATCTTGAAGAATTTATTAATTTTTTTAAGTTATAAGATAACCAACTAATTTTTAAAAAAATATTTATAAAATTTACATTGATAATATCAATTTTGTCTATTATATAGAATAATTCTAATCTGGCTTTTATATTTTTTGCTAATGTTATAGGTTTTATTTTAACAATATTGGCTAAAGAAATTATACCATTAATTTGGTAGTGACCAAATTTAATATATTTGATTGCTTTAACTGATAAAGTATTAGTGTTTTTTTTTATATTTAAGTTTAATAAAATTTGTTTTAATTTTATTGATATTATAGAATTTATATTCATAAATTTTTACATGATGATTTAAAAAATTTTAATCAACAAATGATTCATGTAAACTATTATTATGTTATAATTATATTATAGTGATGTTATTAATTAATATCAACAGGTAAATTAATGCAAAGATTATATTGTGGTAAAGTAAATATATCACATATTAATAAGCAGGTAATAATCTATGGTTGGGTAAATTGTATAAGAAATTTAGGAAAATTAATTTTTATTGATTTACGTGATCATTACGGAATTATTCAATTATGTTGTATTCCTAAATATAAGTATGTTTTTAGTCAAGTAATGAAATTAAAAAACGAATTTTGTATTAAAGTAATTGGTATAGTACAAAATAAATTAAAAAACCCAAATAAGGAAATTATTAATAATGTAGAAATATTAGTAATAGATTTAGATATAATAAATCAATCTAGTATTTTACCAATTAATATTAATAATATTGTAAATGAAGAAAAAAGATTAAAATTTCGTTATTTGGATCTACGTAGTAAAAGAATGACTGATAATATTAAAATACGTTCTAAAGTATTTTATATTATAAACACATTTATGACGAAAAATAATTTTTTATATATAGACACTCCAATACTAGCAAATCCATCTTATGATGGAGCTCAAGATTATATAGTATCTAGTAAAATTAATAATAATTATCGTTACTACTTACCTCAATCACCACAAATATTTAAACAATTATTAATGATATCTGGTTTTGATAAATATTATCAAATAGCAAAGTGTTTTCGTGACGAAGATTCACGATCTGATCGTCAACCAGAATTTACACAATTAGATGTAGAAGTATCATTTATTAATACTAATGAATTAATGAAAATAATAGAGCGTTTAATCAAATACTTATGGTACAAAATTTTAGATGTTAGATTAGATAAATTTATTAAAATATCTTATAACGAAGCAATTTGTCGTTTTGGTTCAGATAAACCAGATTTACGCAGTAATATAGAACTAGTAAATTTAACTAAATTATTTACAAGCACTAATAATAATTATAGTGAAATATATAATTTTAATTTAAATAGTATTATTGCAATAAGTACAGATAACGTAAATATTAGTGATGCAGATATTAATAAATATATTAAATATATTAATTTATATAACATTAAGATGTCTTTTTGGATAAAAATTAATGTTAAATTTAATAAATTAAATTTAGAAGGACCAGCAATAAAAATATTTGATTATAAATTTATACTGAAAATTTTAGATTTTTTTAAAAATATTAGTTATGGCACTATTTTTTTTGTAATAGATGATTTTTATAAAGCTACTAATATTTTAGGTAAGTTAAGATTAAAAATTAGTTCAGACTACAACTTAAATCATGTTAAATGGGCTCCTTTATGGATTACTGATTTTCCTTTATTTAAGATAAAAAATAATATGTTATCTTCTATGCATCATCCATTTACTGCACCTAAATGCACAGATATTAATTATATTACTAAATATCCAAAATCAATAATAGCTAATTCATATGATATTGTTATAAATGGTTGTGAAATTGGTAGTGGTTCAGTACGTATTAATAATTATAAAATGCAAAAAGTAATTTTTAATATATTAGGTATTAGTAAGTATAAACAAAATAAATATTTTGGCACATTGTTAAGTGCATTAAAATACGGTGCTCCTCCACATTCTGGTTTAGCTATAGGTTTAGATCGTTTACTAATGTTGTTAACTAATTCTAACAGTATAAAAGATGTTATTGCTTTTCCTAAATTAACATCAAAAATGGTGAATATAATTAATATATAAAATAAATCAACTAAAATGACAACATATTAGTAATGTAAATATGTTAAACAATACAAATAAAATTATTTTAGGTATAGATCCTGGTCTTAATATTACTGGTTATGGATTAATAAAATTTGATAATTTTAATATTAATTATTTGTATGGTGGTTATATTTATTGTGGTAAATTATATCACTTATATGATAAACTAAAGTTAATATATAATACTATATATAATATTACTAATCAATTCTTACCTAATTATATTGTAATAGAAAAAATTTTTGTATCAAAAAATGCTGATACAGCAATTAAATTAGGTCATGCCAGAGGAGTAGCTATTGCTGCTATAGTAAATTTTAATATACCATTATTTGAGTACACTGCTAAACAAGTAAAAAAAGTTATCGTTGGCAAAGGTTCAGCAAACAAGTTACAAGTAAAATATACAATATGTAAATTATTAAATTTAAAAATTAGTTTAAAGTTAGATGTAACTGATGCATTAGCAATTGCTGTTACACATTGTTATAATATTAAAAGTTTAGAAAACAATTAGTAATTATTAAGTTACTAATTATTTTATAGATGTTTTGGTGTATTAATAAGAAGTTATATTTATTACCATAAAATTTAATTCAATATATACTACTTAAAAGTATACTAACATTAATTAATATATTATTATTAATAACTGCTGACTTATTACTAACAATATAATAAATATATTAATTAAAGTTTTTTATTTATATTACATGAAATTATATCGCTTAATTACTATTGTTACATTGTTAATATTATTATTACAATTAATGAACTCTTATAATTATTTGAGGTTTACTAAACGATTAAGTAACTTATTATTATTAGAATCTATTGATAATTCTAATTTTTTAAAAAATTTAAAATATAAATATAACGATATTAATACTAGATATTTATTTTATATTAATAAAATTAATGTTATTAAAAATATAAAGTTGTTTAAACAATTTTTTAGGACTAATAGTTTGTACATAATTAATCATATTTTATTAATACTAAATATAGTAAGTTACTATATATATAATTTTTTAGAAAGGTTGTATAATATTATTACTTATTTTAATCATATTACTTTTGTTAGTATAAAGAATTTTTTTTCTAAAAATATAAAGTATTACTATAAGGTATTTAAAGGTTATGTAAATGGTAATTTTTTTTCTAGCGCTCATCTTGTAGGATTAACTGATAATGATATTAAAGTTATTAAAACAGCTTTAAAGTGGCGTATAAATCTTAATAAATTAAAAAATGGTGATCAGTTTTCTGTATTAATTAAAGTAAATAATTTTTCTAATAAAAAATGTAAGTATAGTCAATTAGTTGGTATTAGAATTAATACCAGTGGTAGAGATTTTTATGCTTTTAGAGCGTGTGATGGTAAATTTTATAATTTAAAAGCTATAAGATTAGTTAATAATTCTATATTGTATCCTACTAATAAAAAATTTCGTATTTCATCTAGATTTAGTCTTAATAGATTCAATCCAATTACTAAAATTATTAAACCACACAGAGGCGTAGATTTTGCTATGCCAAAAGGGACTCCAATATTTTCAGTTAGTGATGGTAAAGTTATTAGTAGTAAAATTGATAAAGCTGCAGGAAAATATATTACTATTAATCATAATAATCAATATATTACAAGATATATGCATTTAGATAAGTTATTAGTTAGATCAGGGCAATTTGTTAAGTATGGTGATTGTATCGCTTTATCAGGTAATACTGGTTACTCTACTGGTCCACATTTACATTTTGAAGTTTGGGTGAATAATCATGCAGTTAATCCGCTTACTATTAAGTTACCATATACAATTAAATTAATTGGAGTTAATAAATTAAAATATATAAGAATGGTTAATTTTTTATTACCTAAACTAAAATTTAATTAAAAATATATTTACTATATTAAATAGTATTTTATATAAGTATAAAATACTAGTTTTAATGAGATTATTGTATTATTATAACTTTATGTTGTTTATTATTAAATTTAATTAATTAATAAGGAATAATATTAACGTGTTTCGTATTATTATATTTTTAGTTACTAACATAGCAGTACTTATAATATTTAGTTTAGCTCTATATATTTTAGGTATTAATACATATACAATATATAATTTATTAATATTAGCTGTCATATTTGGATTCGGTGGTTCTTTAATATCTTTATATATGTCAAAATATATTGCATTAAAGTTAATAGATGGAGAAATTATTAAAACACCAAAAAATGATATTGAATATTGGTTATTAGAAACAATAGGTAAACAATCGAAAATACTAAATATTAATAATCCTGAATTAGTTATCTATAATTCTTCTGATTTAAATGCTTTTACTACTGGTGCCAACCGTAAATCCTCATTACTAGCAATCAGTACTGAACTAATAAATAATATGGATAAAAATGAAATACAAGCTGTAATAGCTCATGAAATGAGTCACATAGTTAATGGAGATATGGTTACTATGACTTTAATACAAGGTATTACTAACACTTTTGTTATATTTTTATCTAGAATTTTTGCACAATTATTTTCTAATGTTAATATTGATGAAAACAATAGAAATGATAATCAAAATGTATATTTTATTACTTCTTTAATATTAGAATTAATATTTGGTATATTAGCTAACATAATTGTTCTTTGGTTTTCTAGAAAAAGAGAATTTTATGCTGATGCTGGTGCAGCTAAGTTAGTAGGTATAGAAAATATGATTGCTGCATTAAGTAAATTAAAAATGAATTATAATAAACTTAATATTGATCAAGCTATTAGTTCATTTTGTATTAATGGTAAGTATAGTTATAATTTTAGTGAATTATTTATGTCTCATCCTACTTTAGAAAAAAGAATTCAAGCTTTAGTAAATAAAACTTATTTAGATTAAAATAGTTATAAAATTATTGAAACTAATTATATTAGAATTATACTATTGATATATTAAAATACTTTAATGTATATTAATTTATAATTACTGGTAGATTTATAGAAACTAATTTGTGTTAAGATATACTTTATAATAAATTGTTTTTATCATATACTACTACACGTTATTTAATATTTTTTAAGGAAAGTAAAATATGGCAAAAATTACAGGTCAAGTAAAATGGTTTAATGAATCTAAAGGTTTTGGTTTTATTACTCCATCAGATGGTAGTAAAGATGTGTTTGTACATTTTTCAGCAATTCAAGGTAATGGTTTTAAGACTTTATCTGAAGGACAAAATGTAGAATTTGAAATTCAAGATGGTCAGAAAGGGCCATCAGCAATTAATGTTACTACAATATAATTTATTTTTTAAATTTGATAGTACATAAATAATATAATGCAACCACTAATATTATATTATATTAATAATATGATAGGTGGTTGTGTTGTTTATAATGCTGTATAAGTTAATAATGTAGATTTAAAATATATTTAATTTAAAAATTATTCAAATTTATATAAAAATATTATTTAATTGTATTAATAATAATTTTTGTAATTAATAAATTAAGTATTAAATGCAATATTACTTGTAATTTATTAATTAATATTATTTATATGTTTATATATGTTTAAAAATAATAAGTATTCATTATTAATTAATACTTTAGCTACTACTGGTATAGTATATGGTGATATTGGAACTAGTCCATTATATACTTTAAAAGAATGCTTTAATAAGCAATATGGTATTAATATTGATTGTATTACTGTATTTGGTTTTTTATCAATTATTTTTTGGTTATTAATTATAATAGTTTCTATTAAATATTTATTGCTTGTTATGAAAGCTAATGATGCTGGTGAAGGAGGTATTTTAACTCTTACTTTATTATCCACTAGAAATGTTAACAGTAAATATACTAGTATATTGATAATATTAGGATTATTAGGAGGTAGTTTTTTTTATGGGGAAACTATTATTACCCCAGCTATTTCTATAGTGTCTGCTACTGAAGGATTACAAATTATTGCTCCATTTTTTAATAAGTTCATTACTCTAATAGCTATTATTATATTAACTATATTATTTATATGTCAAAAATATGGTACTACTAATATTAGTAAATTATTCACTCCAATTATGATAACTTGGTTCTTAATAATAGGAATTTTAGGTACCATTGAAATTATTAAATTTCCAGAAATACTTACAGCATGTAATCCTAAATGGGCTTTTATATTTATAAAAAAATATCATAATATTTCTTTATTTATTTTAAGCACAGTAATTTTATCTATTACTGGAGTTGAAGCATTATATGCTGATATGGGACATTTTGGAATATTACCAATTCGTTTAGCTTGGTTTTTTTTAGTGTTACCAACATTAATATTAAATTATTTTGGACAAGGAGCTTTAGTATTATCTAATACAAAATATATTAGTAATCCATTTTTTTTTCTTGCTCCTAACTGGGCTATGTTGCCATTATTAATTATAAGTACTATGGCAACTGTTATTGCATCTCAATCAGTAATATCTGGTATTTTTTCCTTAACAAAACAGGCAATAAATTTAAATTATTTACCTTCTATGAAGATTGTGTACACATCTGAAATAGAGTCTGGTCAAATATATATTCCATTAATTAATTGGTTATTATATATAATAGTATTAATAGTTATAATAGTATTTGAACATTCTAGTAATCTAGCAGCAGCTTATGGTATTACAGTAACTAGCGCTATGGTGCTAACTAGCATATTATTATATATAGTAATTATATATTACTGGCAGTGGAATATATATATAGCAACATTATTATTAATAACTTTTTTATTTTTAGATATGATGATGTTTACTATAAATATTTTAAAAACTTTATCTGGTGGATGGTTAACTATATTAATTAGTTTAATAATTTTTACTATTATGATTATATGGAGACATGAGAAACTAAATTTATTTTATCAAGTTAATAAATACGGTAATTCCTTAAGTGCTTTTATTATTTCTCTTGAAAAATATCCGCCAATTATAGTACCTGGTACTGCAGTATTTATATCTTATGCTATAAATAACATTCCTATTGCATTATTACAAAATTTAAAACATAATAAAATTATTCATACCAAGACAATTTTACTAAGTATTAAAGTAAAAAATACACCGTTAGTACATAATATAAGACGTGTAAATGTGGAACAATTATCTCCAACTTTTTGGCGAGTTATCGCTTGTTATGGTTTTAAAGAAACTCCTAATATGGAAGAAATATTTGATAGATGTAAAGTTGATGGATTATTTTGTCAAATGCAAGAAATATCTTTCTTTATATCATACGAATCATTAATTTTAGACCGTAAATCTTGGTATTCTAAAATTAGTGGTAAACTATTTACAATATTGTATCATAATTCAATAAAAATATCTGATCAATATTTAATACCAACAAATAGAGTAGTTAAATTAGGTACACAAATAAAAATATAAACCATAATTATTTTTACAATAAATCAACTTGACATAATAAAAAAACAGTGTACG
>JAOBJT010000002.1 GCA_025728345.1 Candidatus Lightella neohaematopini
ATATATTGTATAATAATAAACACACTTATTATAATACTTATTGGTAATATGATTTGTATTATTTCAGGAATTTTTAAAATTATTAAGATAATAGCTAAATTTTTAGTAATACGTCCAATAATAATTAATTTTAGTATTCTCATTGCTTTATGACAAAGAAATACTAATACTAAAATTAGTATAATAATAATTTGGACTTTATATATCTTATTCAATATATATTTAATAATAATCATAATTATATATTTGATGTAATTTAAAATTATTTTATTAATTAGATTTAATAATTTTTAGGTATATCTACTATAATTTAAATATTTTAGTTTTATATGACAAAATCTAGTATAATAGATAGTTAATAATATTAACAATTGTGGACATTAATTAATGAACAATTATTATAATCCAAAAGATATAGAACAATCAATATATAGATATTGGGAAAAAAATAATCTATTTCGACCAACCACAAACAATAAAAAAAATTATTGTATTGTTATACCTCCTCCTAATATTACAGGAAAATTACATATTGGTCATGCTTATCAGTATACTTTAATGGATATACTAATTAGGTATAATAAAATGCAAGGAAAAAATACTTTGTGGCAAATGGGTACTGACCATGCTGGTATCGCTATGCAAATTACAGCTGAAAAAATATTAAAGAGTAAATATAATAAAATTAGAACAAATTATAGTCGTGAAGATTTTGTTAAAGAAATATGGAAAATAAAAGATAAATTTAATGATTATATTAATTATCAGATTAAAAGATTAGGTAATTCTGTATATTGGGGTAATAATCGATTTACTTTAGATAGTAGTATGTCATCTTCTGTAAAATCAGCATTTATAAAATTATATAATGATAATTTAATATATAAAGGTAAAAAATTAGTAAATTGGGATTTTAAATTAAAAACTGCTATTTCTGACTTAGAAGTAGTTAACCGAGAATGTATTGGTAATATGTGGTATTTAAGATATCCATTAGCTAATAATCAACTTGCTATAAATAATTTAAATTATTTAGTTGTAGCAACTACACGTCCAGAAACAATATTAGGTGATGTTGCAATTGCTGTTAATCCTTATGATAATCGTTACCAACATTTAATTGGTAAATATGTTATATCACCAATATTAAATAAACAATTACCAATTATAGCAGATAAATATGTAGATATTAAAAAAGGTACTGGTTGTGTAAAAATTACTCCAGCA
The DNA here is from genome assembly GCA_025728345.1 of Candidatus Lightella neohaematopini. Lineage (GTDB taxonomy): Bacteria > Pseudomonadota > Gammaproteobacteria > Enterobacterales > Enterobacteriaceae > Lightella > Lightella neohaematopini_F. The sequence continues at coordinate 1,228 of JAOBJT010000002.1, forward strand.
CATGATTTTAATGATTATAAAATTGGGAAAAAACATAATTTATTAATAATTAATATATTTTCAAAAGATGGTACTATATTAAATAAACCTGAGATACTTAATAAATACGGTGTAATAGATAATAAAAATATTTATAATATACCTTATTATTTACAAGGATTGGATAGATTTAAAGCCCGTAATATTATTATAAATAAATTAAAGGATTTAAATTTAATAGATGATATTAAGTTACATAAATTAATTATTTCTTATAATAATCGTAATAATGAAATTATTGAACCACTACTAACTAGTCAGTGGTATATGCGTACTAGTAAATTATCAAAATTAGCCATTAATCTTGTTAAAGATGGATATATTAAATTTATTCCAAAACATTACGAAAATTTATATTTTAATTGGATGAAAAATATACAAGATTGGTGTATTTCTAGACAGATATGGTGGGGCCACCGTATTCCAGCTTGGTACGATATTAAAAACAATGTATATGTTGGAAATAATGAAAAAGAAATAAGGTTTTTATATAATATAGATAAAAATATTACACTATATCAAGATGATGATGTATTAGATACATGGTTTTCTTCTTCATTATGGACTTTTGCGTCATTAGGATGGCCTAAAAATACTATTCTATTAAAAATGTTTCATCCAACTAATTTAGTAATAAGTGGTTTTGATATAATATTTTTTTGGATTGCCAGAATGATTATGTTAACATCTTACTTAGTTAAAAATCATAATAATACAATTAATATACCATTTAAAACAGTATATATTACTGGATTAGTATGTGATGAACTAGGACAAAAAATGTCAAAATCTAAAGGAAATATTATTGATCCTATAGATATAATAGATGGTATATCATTAAAGAATTTAATTTATGAACGTGCTAAACAAGTAACTAGTTTTACTGTAATTAAAAATATTATAAAATATATCAAAAATAAATTTCCTGATGGAATTAATGCGTATGGTGCTGATGCTTTACGTTTTGCTTTAACGGCTATGTCATCATCACATAAAAATATTAATTATAATATTGATCAAATATCTAGTTATTATAACTTTTGTAATAAGTTATGGCAAGTTAGTAGATTTGTATTACAAAATAGTGAAAATTTTTGTAACTATAAATTATCTTCTCTATCACTAATAGATAAATGGATACTAATAGAATTAAATAAGACAGTGAAAAATTTTAGATTTGCACTAGATAATTATCGTTTTGATTTAGCTGTTAACATACTATACACATTTATATGGCATCAATTTTGTGATTGGTATATTGAATTAGCAAAAATTAATATTAAATATGGTTCACTGTTAGAAATTAAATATACTAAAAATACTCTATTACTAGTTTTAAAACAAATATTATTATTAACTCATCCAATTATTCCATTCATTACAGAATATATATGGCAATATATTAATAAAAAATTTAATAATCATCAATCCATTATATTACAGCCATTTCCAAATTATAAAAATATTAAAAATACTAATAATATAAATATAATTAATAGTGTCGATTTAATAAAAAATATTATTTATACTATTAGAAAAATGAGATCAGAAATAAATATAAATAATAATACATTAATAAAAATTATTCTTAGTAATATTTCTACTGAAGAAGAATTAATAATACTAAATAATAGTAAGTTTATTAAAAATATAGCTAAATTAAATTCAATTACTATATTAAAAAATAATAAAGAGTATAATTTTATTCATATTTTTGAGAAAATAAACAGTATTAAATTAATTATACCATTAAATAATTTAGATAAAAAAACATTATATTTTAGATTAAATAAGATTAAATCTTATTTAGTTAAAATAGAAAAAAAAATATATATTTTAAATCAAAAATTATCCAATAATAAATTTATTAAATATGCACCTAAAACAATTATAAGTGATGTAAAGAATAAACTAGAAAAATATAATGAAATAAAATTAACTTTAATAAAACAAAAAATATCAATATCTAACTATATAGAATAAATAAATTAATCTTAAAATAAATTATCTTATGTAAATAAACCAACTTTTAAATTATTAGCAGTATAAATTAGTTTATTATCACATAATAACTCACCATCAGCAATACCGACTATTGATTTATTATTAATAATACGTCTTAGATGAACATGATAAATTATTTGTTTTGATGTTGGCAATACTTGACCAAAAAATTTTACTTCTTTTACTCCTAATGCTCTACCTTTTCCTTTCCCTCCTAACCAACCAAGATAAAAACCAACTAGTTGCCACATAGCATCTAAACCTAAACATCCTGGCATAACTGGATCATTTACAAAGTGACAAGAAAAAAACCACATATTAGGATTAATATCTAACTCAGCTTCTATAAAACCATTTCTATAATTACCATAATTTTTAGTAATATTTGTTATTCTATCTATCATTAACATATTCAAAGATGGTAATTTAGGACCATCTATTCCAAATAATTTACCATATCCAGATGCTATTAAATCATTTTTTGAAAAGAAACTTTGTTCACTTAACATAAAATTATACAAAATAAAACACCTTATAATAAATAATATTAAATTATTAAATATAATATAAAAATAAAACATTAGTATTATAAATTACTATTAATAAATAATTAAATAAACATTGCTACTAAAATTTTATTAATAAACTTTATTAAATTCTATTAAAATTTTAATTTATATAATAAATTAATACTATCTACGTAATAGATTAATACTACTTATTAAACTAACAAATATATTATATAATGAAACATATAAACTAATTGTTGCTCTAATATAATTAGTTTCACCACCATAAACAATATTACTTATTTCCCATAATATAGAAGTAGAAGAACAAATAATAAATATAATACTAATTGTTAATGATACTATAGATAAATTAAAAAAACTATTTATGATAATTAGTATAAATAACGATAAAAATCCACTAATTATTATACTTGATAAAAATGACATATTTTTTTTAGTTATAAAAATATAAAGAGAACAAAATAGTAATATTAATGCAGTACCAATTAAAGATAAAATTATTATATCATTAGCTCCAGTAAATAATATTTTACTTAAAGTAGGACCTAAAGTGTAACCCATAAATCCAGTTAAAGCAAATGTAGAAAAAATACCAAAAATACTATTAGATAATTTTTGTGTTAAAAATAATAAACCATAAAATCCAATTATTACAATTAATAAACCAGGACTAGGTAAACAATATATTGTACTAATAGTAGCTATAAATCCAGAAAATGCTAATGTTAAAAATAATAAAAAATAAGTATTGCGTAAAACTTTATTAGTATTTAAAATAGGTTTGTTAATTGAAATGTCTCTAACTAGTTGATTCATAAAAACTCCTAATTTATGGCAAACGTTAGTGAAGTTAACTTAACTTAAATATTATAGTTTACAATATAATATACTAATTTTACGTAATTATAACAATAATTTTTAATATTGTAAATTAATTGGTTAATACTAATTATAATTAGTGTTAATGTTAATTTTTGGAGGAGTGGCTGAGTGGCTTAAAGCACCGGTCTTGAAAATCGGTAGTAGAAATACTCTAGAGTTCGAATCTCTACTCCTCCGTTATAATTTTATTGGGTCGTTAGCTTAGTTGGTAGAGCAGTTGACTCTTAATCAATTGGTCGTAGGTTCGAATCCTACACGACCCAATATGAGATATTATTCTTGAATAAATTAAATTACTGTTAATACTTTTAACTAGTAATTTATTTTTTATTAATTTTTATATTAATGTATTATATTATAATTATTTAAGTTAACAAATATAATATTATGCAATTTAATATACCAACTTGGTTAACCGTTTTTAGAGTGTTAGTAATACCATTATTTATTTTTATTTTCTATTTACCATTTGGTTGGTCTAGATTATGTTGTATTATAATGTTTATTATAGCTTCAATTACTGATTGGTTTGATGGATTTTTAGCTCGTCGCTGGAAACAGACAAGTAATTTTGGAGCTTTTCTTGATCCAGTAGCTGATAAAGTAATGGTATCAGTAGTATTAGTATTAATATCTGATCAATTACATTATTGGTTAATTACATTACCATCATCAATAATCATTGCAAGAGAAATTATTATTTCGGCACTAAGAGAATGGCTAGCTAGATTAGGAAAAAATAACAATGTTCCTGTTACTATAATTAGTAAAATCAAAACTACAATTCAAATTATTGCTATTACTACATTGCTATATCAATCAGATAATTATATTGTATTAATAATTGGCATGATTTTTCTATACATTGCATTAATATTAACTTTTTATTCCATGTTAAAATACTTATATATTATTAGACATGAATTTTATAAAAAACTTTAATATTGTTAAAACATAAAATATAATATATATTTATAATTTTATAATTTTGGCGTGTTGACAGAATGGTTTATGTAGCGGATTGCAAATCCGTTTATCCCAGTTCGATTCTGGGACACGTCTTTTGTTTGCCCGGGTGGTGAAATCTGGTAGACACAAGGGACTTAAAATCCCTCAGCTAAAAAAAGCTATACGAGTTCAAATCTCGTCCCGGGTATTTTTTAAAATTTTAATTTCAATTAATTATTACCGGTACACCAGATCTTCTATTTAACTCATTATTAAATTTTTTTATATTTATGTTATTATCCACTATAAATTTTTTAATATATTTATTTATTTTAATTGGTAATATTTTTTTTGACATAAATTCTTCCTTATTAGAAGATAATGGTTGATGTACTTCTAAATATATCATATTATTTGGTTCTTTAGTAATTTTTATCGGTTCATTAATAAATTGTACTCTAGTACCTACAGGAACATTGTTAAATAAAAATTTAATGTCATTATCTCTTAAACGTACACAACCATGACTAATTCTTAGTCCAATTCCAAATTTACTATTAGTTCCATGTATAGCATAATAATTACCAAGATATAAAGCAAATAATCCCATTGGATTACTTGGACCAGCAGGAAATATTTTAGGTATACATTGTCCATTACGTATATATTCATTCCTAATATTTTTTGTTGGAATCCATATAGGGTTACTTTTTTTGTACTTAACATAAGTAATCCAATTGCTAGGAGTTTCGTTACCTATTTCTCCAATCCCAATAGGGAATACAACAACTTTATTGTTTTTTAAAAAAAAATATAAACGCATTTCTGCACTATTAATTATAATTCCCTTATGTAAGGTATTTGGTAATATCATTTTTTTTGGTATGACTATTTTAGTACATGACTTAGGTAAATAAACATCTAAATTTGGATTTGCTTCTAACATATTAGTTATACCTACTTGAAATTTAGCAGAAAAATATTCTAATGAATACTTATTATTTAATGGAATAATAAAATTAATATTATTACCTATAATTCTGCTATTTGGATTAAAAATTTTATATGTTGTAGCAAATAGATAATTATTATAGAATAATTTAGTTATTAAAATAATAGTTAATAAAATTTTAATTAAGTATGACATAAATTTTAAGTTGTTTTAAGTATTTTTATAATCTTATAATAACAAAAACCTTACTATAGTGTCATAGTAAGGTTTAAGGTTTGAAAATAATCATATAATTTTAATTAATTATATTAATTAAAAAAATAAATTATAAATCATTGATATTGTTACTTAGGTAAGTACTAATACCTTCTTTAGTTGGCTCAATTGTATTTTTTCCTATTTGCCATTGTGCAGGACAAACTTGACCATTAATTTCATGATGCTTAAAAGCATCAATAAATCTTATTATTTCATCTATATTTCTACCTACAGGTAGGTCATTTATAGATTGATGACGAACAATACTATCTTTATCTAATATAAAAGTTCCTCTTAATGCAACACCTAATTCTGGATGTTCTACTTCATAAGATTTTATAATACTTCTTTTTACATCAGAAATCATTGGATAGTTAATCTTAAATATCCCACCATTATTAACAGACATAGAACGCCATGTACTATGTGAAAATACAGAATCTGTAGATATACCAACTATTTTTACATCACGTTGTTTAAATTCTATATAACGCTTATTGAAAGAAATTAATTCAGACGGACATACAAAAGTAAAATCCATTGGCCAAAAAAATATAACAGCATATTTATTATTAATATATTCATATAAATTAAAATTGTTAACTATTGTTCCATCTTTTAATACTGCTGGAGCTGTAAAGTTAGGTGCTATTTTTGTAACTAACATAATATATCTCCCATAAAATATTTTAATTAAATTAAATTGTAACATATATATAAATATAATAGCATATAAATAATTATTTTGTAGTAACATAGTAGAATAATAAATTAGTATTTATTATATTGTTTTATGCTATTTATAATAGTATAATAATTAAATTATCAGTTTAATTTAATAATATGAATTATTAGCATAACTTAGTAAACAATAAAGATATCTTTAGATGAATAATTTTATTAATGAAGTATTTTTAGCTAATTATAGTAACTATTCACAGTCACCTAGTAATCCTTATTCAATTTTATTAATGTTATTTATTTTTATATTGATATTTTATTTTATGATTATAAGACCTCAACAAAAGCGTATAAAATCACATAAAATATTAATTAATAGTGTTAAAAATGGTGATGAAGTTATGACTAGTGGAGGTTTAATAGGAATAATTTTAGAAAAAACAAATAATGGATATGCATTATTATTACTTGTAGATAATAATAAAGTAATTATTAAATTAGATTATATCTCTATTATTTTACCTAAAGGTACAGTAAATTTACTTAATAATGATCTAATAAAATTAGTTAATAATACACCTAAATTAGAAAAAAATAATAATGAATGATCAGGACAAAATATATCTTTCTCGTGCATTTAAATTAGCTAAGTTAGGTAAATTTTCTACATTTTCTAATCCAAATGTTGGATGTGTTATAGTAAAAGATAATAATATTGTTGGTGAAGGATATCATCAATATTATGGTGGTAATCACGCAGAAATAAATGCATTAATAATGGCTGGTAAATATGCATATGGTTCTACTGTTTATGTCACTTTAGAACCATGTAATTTTTATAATAAAACACCACCTTGTACAGACGCTTTAATAAAAAGTAAAGTATTTAAAGTAATAGCTGCTACTCTAGATCCTAATCCAAAAGTATCTGGTAAAGGATTTAGTAAATTAAAAAGCTGTGGAATTTTAGTAGAATATGGTTATATGTTAGATGAGGCAGAAAAGCTTAATCATGATTTTTTTAAAAGAATTCGTACTGGTATTCCTTGGGTAAGTTTAAAATTAGCATCATCATTAGATGGACGTATTAATTATGTTTTTAATAAAAAAAAATGGATTACTTCTACTAAATCAAGACAAGATGTACAAATTTTTAGAGCAAAAAGCGATGTAATTTTATCTACTTCATCAACAATTATAACTGATAATCCAAAATTAACAGTACGTAAATCATTATTACCGAAATATGTAAAAAATATTTACTCTACTAAGTATATTAGAGATCCTATTAGGGTAATTATTGATGTTAATAATCGTATAAATGAAAATTTTAATATAATTACAGATAATAAACCAACTTGGTTGATAAGATCTGTTATTAATAATAATTTATTAAAATTACCAAAAATTAAACAAATTATTTTACCTACATATTTAAAAAATAATAAAATTTACTTAGATTTATTTGAATTACTAGTATTCTTAGGTAAGAATGAAATAAATAGAGTTTTTGTAGAAGCTGGATCAATATTATCCAGTGTTTTAATTAAAAAAAAATTAATAGATGAATTTATATTATATCAATCACCTAAAATAATAGGTGCAAATGCTAATTCATTATTTAATATAAATCAAAAACATAACGATTGTAAAATAATAAAATTTAAAATTTTAGATATAAAAAAAATTGGAATAGATATTAGAATTCGTTTAATACCTAATAAATGATTATAAAAAAGAGAGAGATAATAATGAATATAATAGAAGCTAAAACAATAGTTAATGACAAAACTAACGTGGCCATAGTTATATCACGTTTTAATAAATCTATAAATAATAATTTATTAGACGGAGTAATAAATACATTAGTACGTATAGGTAATATGAAAGAAAGTAATATTACTGTTATTTGGGTTCCTGGAGTTTATGAGATACCTGTAATTGCTAATAAATTAGTACATATAAATAAATATAAAGCTATAGTAACACTAGGAACAGTAATAAAAGGGGAAACAAATCATCATTATTATATTATTAATGAATGTATATCTAGATTATCAGAAATATCAGTAAATAATATTATACCAATAACCTTTGGTATACTAACTACTAATAATATAGAACAAGCTGTTAAAAGATCTGGTATAAAATTAAATAATAAAGGTGTAGAGATAGCATTAACAACATTAGAAATGATAAATTTAATATATAATTTGAAGTAAATGAAGGTAATTTTTGAAACAGAACCGTCGTAAAGCAAGAATAAGAGCATTACAAGCATTATATTCTTTAAAAATAGTGAATGATACAAATAATAATTTTATTTTTAAGTTAAATAAATCAATCATTGATGTAACTTATTTTTATAAATTATATTTAGGAGTATTAGCAAATTATAATAAATTAGATGATATTATGCTACCTTATTTATCACGGGGTATTAATAAGTTAGATCATATAGAGCATATAATATTAAGAATTGCAATATTTGAGCTAATACATCACAGCTATATACCATATAAAGTAGTGATTAATGAAGCTATTGAGTTAACTAAGATTTTTGGTACTAATAGTAGTTATAAATTTATTAATGGTGTACTGGATAAAATTATTAACAAAGTTAACATAAAAAAGTAATTACGTTTTATTTTAATTAAATGAAAAATATAGTAAATGAATTTTATATTATAAATCGATTTTTTAAAAAAAAAATAAACGATCGTTCTGTTAAACTTGATATTGGAGATGATTGTGCATTGCTATCTGTTAATAGCAATAAGTATTTTATTGCAATAAGTACTAATTCACTAGTGTCTGAAGTACATTTTTTACCTAACACTAATCCAGATAATTTAGGATATAAAATAGTAATTGCTAGCGTAAGTGATATAATGGCTATGGGAGCTACACCAAAATGGATTACTTTATCTTTAATATTACCAAAATATAATGAATATTGGTTATCTTTATTTAGCAATGAATTATTTAAGCAATTAAACTACTATAATATTTATTTGATAGGTGGTGACCTTAGTAAGGGTAGATTATTAAGTATTACAGCAACTATATATGGAACTATACCAATAGATAAACAGTTAACTAAATCTAATATGAATATAAATGATATGATTTATGTTACTGGTACACTTGGTGATAGTGCTTACGGATTAGAAATTTTAAAAAAAAATATTAAAATTTCTAATAGAAAACACAAACTTTATTTTATAAATAAACATCTAAAACCTAAACCACCATTAAAATTTAGTCAAAAAATTAGAACTGTTGCTAATTCTGCTACTGATATTTCTGATGGTATTTTAAAGGAAATATATAGTATGTTAATCAATACTAAATATAGTGCTAAAATATATCTTAATTATCTTCCGTTATCTAAAAAATTAAAAAAATATGTTAACTATGATGATGCATTAAATTTAGTATGTAATAGTGAAGATTATGAATTATGTTTTACTATTAAAAAAAATAACATTAATCTATTACATAAATTAAATAAAAATACTAAAATTACTTATATTGGAAAAATTATTCCTTATATAGGAAAAAAATTATTATTATTGAATTATAACAGTAAATTTCTGAAAAATCCATTAGGATACGATCATTTTAATTAAAAAATTAATTTATTTTAAGAAAATAAGTATTTATAAAAATAGTTTTTTGTATAAGTTATTATATATTATTGTTATTGGTTTTGGTGTAGGATACTTACCCTGCTCTGGTACTATAGCTACTATTATTAGTAGTATAGTGTGGTACTATATTATATCTGTTAGTAATATCAATATATTAGAATTAGTAGTAATAACTACGTTAAGTACATTATTTTGTCATATTATTAATAATTGTTCTAGTATTAAGGATCATTATTCAATAGTATTAGACGAATTTATTGGTACCGGAATAATAATTTTATTATTACCTGATAAGTCTTTTGTAAAAATACTATTTAGTATATTTTTATTTAGAGCACTAGATATTATTAAACCATGGCCAATAAGTTACTTAAATAGTATAGATAATGGTTTTGGTATTATAGCTGATGATGTATTAGCTGCATTAGCAGCTATTAGTATTATTTTTTTATTAAAAAATTTTATTTAACCAATTATTAATTTTTTTATATATACCTATACTATCTAAACCTAAGTTAATCTGTATTTTTTTTTGGTCACCATGATTAATAAATAAATCTGGTAATCCTATATTTAATACTTTTACAGATAATTGATTATACATAACAAATTCGTTAACAGCACTACCAGCACCACCTATAATACTATTTTCCTCAATAGTGACGAAAATTCTATGATTATAGGATAATTCTTTAATTAATGAGGTATCTAGTGGCTTTACAAATCTCATATCTACCAGAGTGGTATTAAGTTTATTAGCAACTATTAATGCTTGTGTAAATAGTGTACCAAAATTTAATATTGCTATATTAGTTCCATAACGATGAACTATACCTTTACCTAAAGGTATTTTATACAATTTAGTTATTTTATTAATTCCAGTAACTGGTCTTTTTGGATAACGTACCACACTAGGATTAATTTGATGTTGATAACCAGTATATAACATTAATCTACATTCATTTTCATTACTTGGAGTCATAATAATAATATTAGGTATACATCGTAGATAAGATAAATCAAATGCCCCTTGATGTGTTTTACCATCAGATCCTACTATTCCTCCACGATCAATAACGAATAAAATAGGAATATTTTGTAATGCTACATCATGAATAATTTGATCGTAAGCTCGCTGTAAAAAAGTTGAATAAATAGATACAACCGGTTTGTAACCACCAATTGATAATCCTACAGCAAAAGTTACAGCGTGCTGTTCAGCAATAGCTACATCAAAAAATTGTTTTGGATATTGACAAGAAAAACTATTCATACCTGATCCATAACTCATGGCAGGAGTAATAGCAACTAATTTATTATCTTTAGCTGCAGTATAACATAACCAATCACCAAAAATATTAGAGTAAGTAGTAGTATTATTTTTTAATAAACTATTTTTTGATATGCTATATTTAGGTACTGAATGCCAATTAATTGGATCTTGTTCTGCTGGCAAATAACCATAACCTTTAACTGTTACTAAATGTAATAATTGTGGGCCAGACTTTAAACGTAAAATACTTAGTATTTTAATTAATTCTTTTATATTATGTCCATTAACAGGACCAATATAATTAAATCCTAAATATTGAAATAAATTAACTGTTTTATTAGTGTATATATTATTATATTGTGATGTATCAGTTTGTTTTGTCTCGTTTATTCCTTTTATAAAATTATATTTTTTAATATTTAATAAATAATTGTTAAGAGCCCCAATATTATTAGAAATAGACATACCATTATCATTTAATATTATTAATATATTTGGTTTAATATCACCAGCATGATTTATTGCTTCAAAAGCCATTCCTGCTGTTATTGCTCCATCTCCAATTACACAAACTACATGTCTATTCTTATATTGTTTTTTCATTGCTATTGCTATTCCAGAACTAACACTAATAGAAGTAGATGAATGTCCAACTGTTAATACATCATATTCACTTTCTTCTCTCGAAGGAAATGGGTGTAATCCATTAGTTTGTCTAATAGTTTTCATAAAATTACGTCTATTAGTAATTATTTTATGAGGATAAGTTTGATGACCAGTATCCCAAATTAAAAAATCTATCGGGGTATTATAAACATAATGTAAAGCAACAGTTAATTCTATTACACCTAAACCAGAAGCAAGATGACCGCTAGATTGATTAACAGTATCTAATAAAAATTCTCTTAATTCATAACATATAATATCAAGATCTTTAATTGATAATCTACGTAATTCTATAGGATTGTTAATATTAGTTAATATTGTATATTTATTTGTTTTTATCATTATACTTTTTATTATTATATAATAAATATTATTAAAACTATTATGATAAGTAACTATACTATTTACTTATATGGAATTTAAATAAATTATATTATCATATAACATTAAGTTCTTTATATTTTATCATATTAAATAATTTTATATTTTCATAAATATACAAATTATATAATCTTGCACATTTTATAATATAACCATTTATATAGTCTATTTCTGAATATTTATTATTTTTTATATCTTGTAACATAGAAGATATGTTATTTTTAGTATTATTTATAACGTTAGTAACTAATATTACTAAATCTTTAGTATTAATAAATATATTCATATGTATTAATATATAAGATAGTTCTTTGCATATAGAAAAAATACTTTTATTATATTTTAGTAGTTCACCATTTTTACAATTATATATTGTTGTTAGGGGATTAATAACACAATTAATTGCTAATTTTTTTAATTTAAAAACATGTATATTTTCACACCAAATAACATTTGTTAATGCTAAATTTAATTTCTTTATTAAAATATTATAATTAATATCTTTTACTGTATTATTTATTTTACCGATTGCTGTTAATCCTTTATAATTATGATATATTATTTCTTTTTCTTTATATACAGCATGATAGGTTATTCCTATTAATAGTGGTTGTTTGATAAATGATAATTTTTTTTCTATACCTAAACCATTATATATTAATAATATGATACAATTTTTATTAATAAAATTTATTATTTGTTTTAAAGAATAAATAATACTGCCAATTTTTAATGTTACTATTAGTAAATTACTATTATTTAAATGTAATATATTATTTGTTGGTAATATGATATTATCTTTTGTATTATTAGTATGAGTAATATTAATACATATATTATTTTTTTTATCTTCTTTTAACCATCCTTGCACATTATTACCATTTTTAGTTAAAAAATATGCTAATAATCTACCTAATGCCCCACAACCTAGTATTGTAATTTTCATATTTATAATAACTATTTCTACTTTAATTTATTAAAATTTTTAATAATTACAAATAACCATAATAGTAATATTATTATATTAATAAGTAATACAAATTTTACTGATTTAGTAATATGTAATATTAATCCACTAACTAAACCACCAATAGCACTACCTAAAAATTGATTAGTAGAATATAAACCTAATAACGTACCATTATAGAATGGTACGTTATTAGTTATTTGTCTTAAAAATTGAGGTAATATTGCTTCTATTATACTAAAAGATATAAAAAATAGTTGTATACTGATTATTAATAATAATTTACTAAAAATAACTATTTTTAGTAATATTGATACTAAAAATAAAATTATAAAATTAATTAATACGTATAGTGTTTTATATTTATATTTATTAAGAATATTAATTAATAAAAATGTAATTATAAAAGATAGTGTACTATATAAATATATCTTCCAATGATTAGAATAATTTATACCAATTTTAACTAAATCATATGGTATAGTTATAAAATTTGATACTAGTAATATATGTAAACAAAATATACTAAAATTTATTAAGACTAAATTTTTATTAAAAATAGTACTAATTATATTTAATTTAGGTCTATTTCTTACTATGTTGTCTAATTTTATATTTGGTATAATTAGGTACGTAATAATAATTCCTAATAATGATAATATGGTTATAAATATAAATAATGCATTAAAACTAATTAATCCAGTTATCATTGGACCAAATACTACCGAGATAATAAAAGATATTAAAAAACTAATTCCTAAACACATCATAGCTGTAGTGTAATATTTACTATTAATAGAATCATATATAATACTCATAATAACTGGACTAATAGCACTTATTCCGTGTATACCTCTACCTATAATTAGGCCAATAATATTATTTAATTTAATAATTATTATATTACCAAATATAAATATTATTAATCCTAATATAATTAAATTTTTACGATTAAATTTATCTGCAGCAATACCAAATGGTATTTGACATATTATTTGCATAATACTGTATATACTAATAGATATACCTACTAACAAATCATTAGTATTAAATAATTTACCATAGCTAGTAATTACTGGTAATAAAATAAATGTACTAGTTATTCTTATGGTAAACAAAATACATGTACCGACAATAATACGTATTGTTCTAATATCCATATATAGATCAAATATCTATAATTTATGTAAATATAAAATGTATACTACAATTTATAATAACTTAATATAGATAGGTTAAACATATTAATACTTATAATAGATAAAACGAATACTTTTTTAGCCCAACTATCTATATTAGTATTCTTTAATGACATAAATAACCATAATATCATAACGGGAATATTAATAGTAATAAAATATATGTTATTATTAGTTACAGTATATAATAAAAATATTAGCAATATATATAAAACTATAGAAATAATAATATATTTTTTAGTAATTAAGTAACCATAATACAAAGGTAATATTGGAATATTAGCTTTTTTATAATCATTAATATATATAATTGATAATGAATAAGAATGTGGTATTTGCCATACTATAAATATTAGCATTAATATTAACGATTCAAAATTAAAATTTAGTACACTACAGTATCCTATAACTGGTGGCATTGCTCCTGATAAACTACCTATTAATGTACTATATAAAGAATATCTTTTTAAATAAAAACTATAAAATATTACGTATATTACAGTAGCAAGTATAGATAAAATAAAAACTAATAAATTATTAGTAATAAATAATATTGTTAATCCTAATATAGCTAATATAATAGATACTAATAATATTGATAGTGACAGTATTTTGCTATTTATTAATAATCTATTTTTGGTTCTATCCATAATTATATCAATATCTCTATCAATATAATTATTCAATAGACAATTAGATATTAACAAAAAAGACATTCCTAATATTGTGTAATTTAGTAAATTAATATTTACTACTTTTGTAGTTCTAGAAGATAACAAAAAACCACTAATTAGAGATAATAAATTACCAATAACAATTTTAGGTTTTATGCTTCTTATATACTTTGTTATCATTTATGTACTAATAATATTTTTATATTAATAGATTTTTGCACATATGATACATAATCCATATTGAACCAGTAATTAATATAGTTATAATAATCAAAGTAAATAATAAAGATATAAGATACCATTTATATTTTAAATATAAATTAAAATCTAAAAAATAAAAAAAATGTACTATAATTTGTGATATGCCACAAGCAATTAATACTAGTAATATTATTGTTTTATTTGTTAATAAAATTAATGAAATAAATGGAGTTACTGTTAATACTATAGAATATAAAAATCCAAACAAATATTTATTTTTCATAATTAATAATTTTATTATTTAAGAATGCTAAAACTAAATAAATAAACAATTGTAAAAATAAACACCCATACTATATCCAAAAAATGCCAAAATAAACTCAAACAATATAAATTATTTTTTATTTTATCAAATTTATTTAAATAAATTTGCAATAGCAATATTATAAACCAAATTAATCCAACTATTATATGTATTCCATGTATTCCTAACAATGTAAAAAAGCTAGAAAGAAAATAATTTTTATCTGGACCTAAATTATTTCTAATTAAATGCATAAATTCATATAATTCCATATACAAGAAACATATTCCAAAAATAAAAGTTATTGATAAATAGCAAACTACTTGTTTTATTTTATTAATACTAAAATAGTAATTAGCTAGACAACAAGTATAGCTACTAGTAAGAAGTATTAATGTTTCAATTAAAATAAATGGTATATTATAAAAACTATTATTAATAGTATGTAACATACTATTATATGATAAGATATAATTAATAAATAGTACCGAAAAAAATACACAATCACTCATTAAGTATATCCACAAGCCAAATATATTATTATTTATATTAATATGGTTACTTTTTGAATGTTTATTAATGATATTTAACATAATTTTTAATTATTTTTAATATATTTATTATTTTCAATGGCTTTTATTTTGTTAATTGAAAAATAATAGTATTCCTTATTTTTAATATTGTATACAATAACAGAAATAATTATTCCTAACATACTAACATATGATAACCACCAGATATACCAAATCATAGAAAAGCAAAATAACAGACCCCATAATGAAATTAATATACCGAAACTTGTATTTTTAGGTAAAAGAATTGGTTGATATTTTAATTTTATATTATTTTTTATATCTTTTTTTATAAACCAAAAAGCATCAATTGTGTTTTTTATTTTAGGTATAATCGAAAAATTATATACTGATGGTGGTGATGACGTAAACCATTCTAAAGTTCTTCCATTCCATGGATCATTAGTAGCAATATTATTTTTTCTATTTCGTATACTAATTATTACTTGTATTACTTGAGATAATACTCCAAACATTATAATTATTACTCCAATAAAAGATATAGTTAGTAAATTATGAAAACTTGAATCTATAGACTGACTTAGACGACGAGTCATACCCATAAATCCTAATATGTATAGAGGCATAAATGTTATATAAAAACCAATAATCCAAAAACAGAAAGATATTTTACCCCACTTCTCATTTAACATAAAACCAAAAATTTTTGGAAACCAATAAGTGGCACCAGCAAAACAACCAAATAAAACTCCACCAATAATCACATTATGAAAATGAGCAACAACAAATAAACTATTATGTAAAACATAATTTGCCGTTGGCAATGCTAATAGCACTCCTGCTGCCCCACCAATTACAAACGTAATAATAAATCCAGTAGTCCACAACATAATTGTATTAATAATTATTTTTCCTCTATACATAGTAAATAACCAATTAAATACTTTTACACCAGTAGGAATAGCAATTATCATTGTCATAATACCAAAAAATGAATTAACATTTGATCCAGCCCCCATAGTAAAAAAGTGATGCAACCAAACACAAAATGCTAATACCGTAATAGCTATAGTAGCAAAAATTAATGTTTTGTAATTAAATAAACTTTTTTGAGAGAAGGTAGCAACTACTTCGGAAAAAATACCAAATATTGGTAATACCAATATGTATACTTCAGGATGACCCCAAGACCAAAATAAGTTAATGTACATCATTGGATTACCACCCATGTCTTGGGTAAAAAAATGCATTCCTAAATAACGATCTAAAGTTAATAACATAATAGTTACAGCTAGTATTGGAAATGCTACAATAATTAGTATATTTGTGCATAATGTTGTCCAAGTAAAAACTGGCATACTCATTATACTCATGTTTGGAGTACGCATAAATAATATAGTAACGATAAAGTTTATCCCAGTAATAGTAGTACTAATTCCAGCTATTTGCATACTCCATATCCAATAATCTACTCCAACACCTGGACTATAAGTTTTTTCGGATAATGGTGGATAAGCAGTCCACCCAGTTTGTGCAAATTCACCTATTCCTAGTGATAAGTTTATTAATATAACACCCACCATAAATAGCCAAAAGCTTAAAGAATTTAAAAATGGAAAAGCTAAATCACGACAACCTATCTGTAAAGGAATAATAATATTCATCAAACCAATTATAAATGGAGTAGCCATAAATATTATCATTATAACTCCATGAACAGTAATAATTTGATTATAGTGATGTGATGACAAAAATCCTTCTTGCATACTAGAAGATGCTAGCATTTGCTGAGTTCTCATCATAATAGCATCAACAAATCCTCTTAATAACATTACCATTGAAGTTATTATATACATTATACCAATTTTTTTATGATCTAATGAAGTTAACCAATTATCCCATAAATATTTCCATTTATTAAAATAACTAATGGTAAATATTGTAACTATACTAACCAATGCAATAAATATAAAAGTAAATATGATAATTGGTTCATTATATGGAATATCACTTATTTTTAATCTACCAAACATTTTATTTTCCTATAATAATCAAAACAATTTTTCTATATTTAGATACTATGGAATAATTCTAATAGAAAATTACTTATTTAAATTATGTTTATTTATAATATAGTAAAAAATTTTATTATCTACCTCAGAAAAGTATTTTACTGAATTAAATTTACTAGGTAAAGATAATTTTTTATAATCTAAAAAACTAATCAATTTAGTTTTGCATGATTTAACTTTATTAATCCATGAATTAAATTTATCGTTGTCCATAACAAACACATTAAATTTCATACCAGAAAATCCACTACCACTAAAATTAGATGATATACCTTTATAAATACCAATTTTATTGGCAATTAGATTTAATTTAGCACACATGTTATTCATAGCATAAATTTGACTACCTAGTTGAGGTATAAAAAATGAATTCATGACGGAATCAGAAGTAATACTAAAAATTATCGGTACATTTACTGGAACACGTATTTCATTAATTGAAGCAATTTTAAAATCAGGATATATAAATAACCATTTCCAATTTAATGATATAACATTTATTTTAATAGGTAAAACATTAGAAGTTGTTATTGATCTACTAGGATCTAATTTTTTAACACTACTTATTGTAATACTAGACAATATTAATACAATTATAAAAGGTACAATCCATATAAATAATTCTATAGTTTTAGATTTGCACCATTCTGGTTTGTACAATGCTGTAGTATTTGATGATCTATATTTAATGACAAAAAATAAAGTCATTATTATTACTGGTACAACAATAATTGACATAAGTTTTATTGCTGTTACTATAATTAATTTTTCTTCTACACCTATTTGTCCAGTAGGATTAAATATCGCTAATTTAGAATTACAACCAAATAATGTAATAATAATTAAAGATAAAAAAACCTTTTTTGTAATGTTCATGTTGACTTGACGAAATTATTTTATTGTTAAATAATTTAAATGTTAAAAATTAATATTTAATTAAAAACAAGTTAATAATTTAACCAATTAAATTAATAAAAAATTACATGATGCTAATCTTTTTTAAAAAAATAAATTTTATTATAATATAATATAATTGTGAATACATCAATTATTTTCAATAAAAACTATTACTTTTTATTTCAAAATATAATAACAGTAATAATTTTCTCTTGAAAACTATTTAGTAGCTAAATAAGTTGTATATTAAAAGTTAATACAATTCTATTCGTATAACTTAACATTTACTAATTAGTTAGCAACATAATCAAATACCATAATATGGTATAGCTTTAATATGATGTTATGTTTATAATTAGTTTATTATAAATTCATACAAAGTTAATAAACAATGTCAAATCTTTTAAAATATTTAGTTATATAAGGAAACAAATTAATGTTAAGTAAGATGATTTCACATACTAATATGAAAAATTATAGTAATAATTTAGTTCCAATTGTAGTTGAAAAACTATCGTATAGTGAACGAGCATATGATATATTTTCTCGTTTACTAAAAGAAAGAATAATATTTATAACTGGGAAAATAGAAGATTATATGGCAAGTATAATAGTTGCTCAAATAATATTTTTGGAGGCGGAAAATCCTGAAAAGGATATATATATTTATATTAATTCTCCTGGTGGAGTTATTAATGCAGGTCTAGCTATTTATGACGTAATTCAGTTTGTAAAACCGGATATTAGTACATTATGTATAGGACAAGCAGCTTCTATGGGAGCATTATTATTAATGGCTGGAACTAAAGGTAAAAGATTTTGTCTACCAAATTCTAGAATTATGATTCACCAACCAATTGGTGGATTTAATGGTCAAGCATCTGATATAGAAATACAAACAAAAGAAATACTAAATATTAAAAATAAAATTAATAATTTAATATCAAAACATACTAATAAATCTTTTGATAAAGTATCAAGAGATACTGAAAGAGATTATTTTTTATCTGCTAATGAAGCATTAGAATATGGTATAATAGATTCAATAATAATAAATCGTCAGTAGTATATTATTTTTTAATGTGCACGAGAGATATTTATGATAGATAAAGAAAATAATGAATTAAACAAACTATTATATTGTTCCTTTTGTGGTAAGAGTCAAAAGGAAGTTAAAAAGTTAATTGCTGGATCATCTGTATATATTTGTAATGAATGTATTAATTTATGTAATAAAATAATAAATGAAGAAAAAAAAGATGATGAATATAATAATAAAAATCTATCAATTAGTCCCCGTCAAATAAAACATTGTCTAGATGATTACGTAATTGGACAAGAACAAGCAAAAAAAATATTATCTGTTGCTGTTTGTAATCATTATAAAAGAATTTGTGTAAACAAAAATAATGATATTAAATTAGGTAAAAGTAATATTTTACTAATAGGGCCAACTGGTAGCGGTAAAACTCTTCTTGCAGAGACATTAGCAAATTCAGTTAATGTACCATTTGCTATAGCTGATGCTACCACATTAACTGAAGCTGGTTATGTTGGAGAAGATGTAGAAAATATAATACAAAAATTATTACAAAAATGTGATTTTAATGTAAAAAAAGCACAGAGTGGTATAATATATGTAGATGAAATTGATAAAATTTCTAGAAAAACAGATAATCCGTCTATTACTAGAGATGTTTCTGGAGAAGGAGTACAACAAGCCTTATTAAAATTAATAGAAGGTACTACTGCGTTAGTGCCTCCAAAAGGAGGAAGAAAGCATCCACAACAAGATTTCGTACAAGTAGAAACATCTAATATTTTGTTTATTTGTGGTGGAGCATTTTCTGGTTTAAAAAATATAATAAAAAGAAGAGTAGAAACTAATTATGGTATTGGATTTTGTGCTAAAATCAAAAATAATAAAATATTAGACGAAAATATTTTATTAAAAACAAAACCAGAAGATTTAATTAAATTTGGATTAATACCAGAGTTTGTTGGACGTTTACCAATTATAGCTGTATTAGAAGAGCCAGATGTAGATATGTTAGTAAAAATTTTAAGTAAGCCAAAAAATTCATTAGTTAAACAATATCAAACTATTTTTGATTTAGATAATATCAAGTTAGAATTTTGTAATAAAGCTCTTTTAGCTATTGCTAATCAAGCAGTTAAATATAAAATTGGAGCTAGAGGGTTACGTTCTGTTATAGAAAATATACTATTAGAAACTATGTATAACTTACCATCAAAAAATATAGTAAATAAAATATTAATTAATGAATCAGTAATTAATAAATCATTAGATCCAATATTAATATTTGATAAATAAAAAAATAAAAATTTTAGTTAATATAATTTATTTCATTTAAAAATTTTTAATAAATTAGTTAATAATAAAATTACCTATATTAAATAAATTAATTTAATTTAACATCTTATTTTTTAAGAAGGATTAAATGACTAGTCATGATTCTATAAATAAAATTATTCCGGTATTACCATTAAGAGATATAGTAATATATCCAAATATAGTAGTACCGTTATTTATTGGTCGAGAAAAATCCATTAAATGTTTGGAAGTGGCTATGAATAAAGATAAACAAATTATGTTAGTTACTCAAAAAGAATCATCCAATGATGATCCTGGTATTAATGATTTGTTTTTAGTAGGTACTGTAGCTTATATACTACAAATGATAAAATTAGCTGATGGAACTATAAAAATACTTGTAAAAGGTCATACTAGAGCACATATAAAAAAATTAGAAGATCATAATAATTATTTTACAGCTGAGATAACACATCTTTTTGATTTAAATGAATATAAGGAAGAACAAAATACTTTAGTAAGAGTAATAATTAATCAATTTAACAATTATATAAAATTAAATAATAAAATTATCCCGGAAGTAATAAAGTTAATAAACAGTATAGAAGATGCAAATACTTTGATTAACACTATAGCAACTCATATACCATTCAAGATAGCTGACAAACAATTATTACTAGAAATAAATGATATTTCTAAAAGATTAGAAAAATTAGCTATTATTATAGAATCAGAAATTAATTTATTAAAATTAGATAAAAGTATTCACAACAGAATAAAAAAACAAATGGAAAAAAGTCAAAAAGAATATTATTTAAATGAACAAATTAAAGCTATACAAAAAGAATTAGGTGAAATAGACAATATTTCTGATGAGTATAGTACTTTATTAAATAAAATAAAGTTGTCTAAAATGCCAAAAATAGCTAAAGATAAAACTAAAAATGAGTTATATAAATTAAGAACGATGTCACCTATATCAGCAGAGGCTACTGTTGTAAGAAGTTACATAGATTGGATGTTAACAATTCCATGGAATACACGTAGTAAAATAAAAAAAGATTTATTTGTAGCTAAAAATATTTTAGATAATGATCATTATGGATTAAATCAAGTAAAAGAGTATATATTAGAATATTTAGCTGTACAAAATAGAAGCAATAAATTAAATGGATTAATATTGTGTTTAATAGGACCACCAGGTGTAGGTAAAACTTCATTAGGTAAATCAATAGCAAAAGCTACCGGAAGAAAATATATACACATGTCTCTTGGAGGAATGAGAGATGAAGCTGAAATACGTGGTCATCGTAGAACATACATTGGATCTATGCCAGGAAAATTAATACAAAAAATTTCCAAAAGTAAAGTAATTAATCCTGTATTTTTATTAGATGAAATTGATAAAATATCTTTTGATATGAGAGGCGATCCTGCATCAGCTTTGTTAGAAGCATTAGATCCAGAACAAAATAAAACATTTAATGATAATTATTTAGAAATTGACTATGATTTATCTAATGTTATGTTTATTGCAACTGCTAATTCTACCAATATAATACCACCATTGCTAGACAGAATGGAAATAATTAGAATTTCTGGATACTCTGAAGAAGAAAAACTTAATATTGCAAAAAAATATTTAATACCTAAACAAGTTAAAAAAAATGCTTTAAAAGATAAAGAATTATACATAGATGATAATGCGGTATTAAATATTATTAGATTTTATACAAGAGAAGCAGGAGTTCGTAATTTAGAACGAGAGATATCAAAAATATGTAGAAAAACAGTTAAATTAATATTAACAGATAACAATATTGATAATGTTAAAATTAATAACAATAATTTAAGTGATTTTATTGGTATAAAAAAATTTAATTTTAAATATAAAAATAACAAAAATGTAATAGGACAAGTAAATGGATTAGCTTGGACTGATTCAGGAGGTGATCTATTAATTATTGAAACTATTTGTGTGTCTGGTAATGGTAAATTAGTTTATACTGGATCTTTAGGAAAGATTATGCAAGAATCAATAAAGATAGCTCTTACTGTTGTTAGATCAAATGTTAATAAATTTAAAATAAATCCAATTTTTTATAAAAAAACAGATATTCATGTACATGTTCCTGAAGGAGCTATACCCAAAGATGGTCCTAGTGCTGGTATTGCTATATATACTGCTTTAATATCTTCATTATCAAAAAAACCTATTAAAAGTAGTATAGCTATGACTGGAGAAATTACATTAAATGGAAATATACTACCCATTGGTGGTTTAAAAGAAAAATTACTAGCTGCTCACAGAAGTGGTATTAAAACAGTTTTAATACCTTATGATAATCAACATAATTTAAAAAATATACCAAAAAATATCTTAAATAAAATTAATATAAAATTAGTTAACTCTATTGATGATGTAACTAAATTAGCATTAGCATAACTATAATAAATACTAATATAGCTTTTATTAAAACTAATTTTTAACATGTTAGTATTTGTTTTAAGTATTTGAAATAAAAATTTTTATATTAATTTATAAATAAAGAGTATAATATTAATTTAAATTTTGATGCAATAAATAAGAATAACTAATAATTATTAATATATTAAAGTATGTATAATTAATAGTTATTATTATTAATAAATACTAATTTCTATTATAAATTTATTAAAAAATCTATATTTTTTAGAATCATTGGATAACACAGTGAGACTATTTAAACAATTAAAATGGTTTTTTTATCGAGAATGGCGCCATTATATTGGAGCTATAATAATATTATTTCTAATAGCTTTATTACAATTAATACCACCAATTATGGTTGGTAATATTGTTGATACCGTATTACTAAAATCTTATAATCGATTACATATAATATATATTATAATAATAATGATTATTATTGCAGTTATTGCTTATTGGTTACGTTATGCTTGGAGAATATTATTATTTGGATCAGCTTATAAATTAGCTGTTGAATTGCGTAATAAGTTATACTACTTATTAAGTAACCAATCACCAGAATTTTATTATAACTATAGAACTGGAGATCTAATAGCTAGAGCAACTAATGATGTTGATCGTGTGGTATTTGCAGCTGGTGAAGGAGTATTAACATTAGTAGATTCCTTAGTAATAGGATGTTCTGTAATATTTATTATGGTATTAAAAATAGATTGGAAATTAACTATATTATCACTAGCTCCTATGCCAATAATGGCATTTATAATTAATAATGATGGTAAAAAGTTACATCAATATTTTCGTTTAGCGCAAGCATCATTCTCTTTATTAAATAGTAGAGTTCAAGAAGATCTAACTAATATAAGAATGATCAAGATATTTGGTATCGAACAAAGACAATTACAATATTTTACTGATATAGCAATAGATACCAGTAAAAAAAACATGGATGTTGCTCTAATTGATTCAAGATTTGACCCCATAATTTATCTAACTATAGGATTATCTAATCTATTAGCTGTATTTGGAGGTAGTTGGTTAGTAATTAATAAACAAATGACATTAGGACAACTTACTAGTTTTATTATGTATTTAGGATTAATGATTTGGCCAATGCTAGCGTTAGCTTGGATGTTTAATATTGTAGAACGAGGTAGTGCAGCCTATACTAGAATTAATCAAATGTTAAATGAATCTTATAAGATTACTGATGGTAAATTTAATTTACCTAATTATCAAGGAGATATAATTTTAAAAATTAAGGAATTTTCATACCCAAAAACTAATAAAATTGTATTAAGTAATATTAATTATATTATTAAAGCGGGGTCAATTATAGGTATATGTGGTCCTACTGGTTCTGGTAAAAGTACTTTATTAGCATTAATTTTAAGAAATTTTGATTTAGAACACGGTAAAATACTATATCACAATATACCATTATATTCATTAATATTAAATGAATGGAGAAATAAGTTATCTGTAGTTAATCAAAATAATTTTTTATTTTCTGATAGTATAATAAATAATATTACTTTAGGTAGACCTAATATTAGCTTTAATGATATAAAAAAGGTTACAAATATAGCTTGTATACATCAAGAAATTATTAGTTTACCTAATGGTTATTATACTAAAGTAGGAGAAAGAGGAATGATGTTATCTGGAGGACAAAAACAAAGAATAGCTATAGCTAGATCTTTATTGTCTGATTCTGCTGATATATTAATTTTAGATGATGCATTATCTGCAGTAGATACTGAAACTGAAAATCAAATACTTAATAACATAAATAAATGGAAAAGAAACAAAACATTAATTATTATTAGTCATAAATTAAATTCTATAAAATATGCTGATCATATTTTAGTATTTAACAACGGTAGTATAATAGAACAAGGTACACATTCTTTTTTATTAAAACAGTCTAAATGGTATAAAAAAATATATCATTATCAGCAACTAAAAGTTACTCTTAAATAAAATAATCTTGGAAAGATAATGAATAACTGGAAAAATCTTTGGTCTACTTTAAAAAGATTATTGAATTATGGCACGAATCATCAAAAATCAATAATTATTGCTATACTTATGCTATGCTTTGCCTCGTTAGATGAGGTAACTGGTACAATGATTATCAGTTATTTTATAGATAATTTTTTAACTAATCAAAAATTATCTATATTTATTATAATAGTATTATTAATAATATTTATTGTATTACAAATTAAATCTGTAATATTACGCTACTACCAATCATTAAAATTTAATCAAACTTCTATAGATATAGTCCAACAATTAAGAATTGACTTAATGAATACAATTTTAAGACAACCAATTAAAATATTTGATAATAAATCAGTTGGGCAACTAATATCTTGTATTACTAACGATACAGAAGTAGTAAAAGATTTATTTCTCACAGTAATATCATCAGTATTACGCAGTATAGCTTTAATTATTGCTATGTTAATAGCCATGTTTTTATTAAATTATCAATTAGCTTGTGTTTCATTATTATTATTCCCATTAGTATTTTTAGTAATGTGGTTATATCAACATTATTGTACTCCAATAGTTAGAAAATTACGTTCTTATGTAGCAAAAATTAATAGTTTTTTTAACGAAACTATTAGTGGTATGTTAATTATACAACAATTTTGTCAACAAAAACGTTTTGCAAATAAATTAAAAAGAGCTAGTAATATACATTTTAAGTTACGTATGCTAACTCTAAAATTAGATGGTTATTTATTACGACCTTTACTAAATTTACTTTTTTCGATACTCTTATGTAGTATCTTGCTTATTTTTAGTTTTAATAAACAACTAATTAGTGTTGGCATATTATATGCTTTTATTAATTATTTAAATAGATTAAATGAACCATTAATAGAATTAACATCTCAACAATCTATTATTCAACAAGCTATAGTAGCAGGAGAACGTATATTTAAATTAATGGATAGTCCAATACAACAATATGGATTAGATGATGAATTACTTAATAATGGTAATATAATTATAAGAAATTTAAATTTTTCGTACAATAATAATATAAACATACTTAATAATATAAATATTACTATACCTGATAAATACTTTATTGCTTTAGTTGGTCATACTGGTAGTGGTAAAAGTACTTTAGCCAATCTCATAATAGGTAATTACCCAGTTAGTAAAAATACTATACTTTTAGATAATAGATCAATTGAAACTCTAACTCATAAAGTAATTCATAATGGTATACTAATGGTACAGCAAGATCCAGTTATTATGGCTGATACAATATATGAAAATTTATCTCTTGGTAATAATATTAAGGAGCATGATATATGGGTTATACTAAAACAAATTAAATTAGCATCGTTAGTACATTCTTTACCTAATGGATTATTTACTAAACTTAGTGAACACGGCAATTCCTTATCTGCTGGACAAAGACAATTATTAACATTAGCAAGAGCTTTAATATTACATCCCAAAATATTAATTTTAGATGAAGCAACTTCTAATATTGATTATGGTACAGAATTAGCTATTGCAAAAGTAATTAATAAAATTCGTAAAAATTTAACATTAATTGTTATTGCTCATAGATTATCTACTATTATTCATGCTGATAAAATAATAGTTTTACGTAAAGGTAGTATTATAGAGTGTGGAAAACATGATTATCTATTAAAAAAACGTAATTATTATTATAAATTATACAAATTACAAAAATTTAATAAAATATAAAACTATTAATATAATTATTCAATATTACAATAAAATAAATAATTATTAATAATAAATTGACAGTTATAGTGAATTTATTTTAATATAATATTTAGGATAATTGGTGTTATTATATTATCTATTTATATGAATCCAGTCAGGTCTGGAAAGAAGCAGCTGTAGTATATTTATGATAGTGATAATAATTACTAATTATCCAAAATAGTTTTATATTAATCATTGTTATAACAACAGATATTTATTTTAGAGATAATAATTTATGTCGTCACTTTAGATATTATAATTAATTATATTAATACATAATATATTATTTATAATAATTTTGGTTATTCATATTATGCTCTTAGAGCAAGAAAAATTAGCGTTAATTAAAAAAAACATAGTATCAGTTCCAAATTATCCTAGACCTGGTTTACTGTTTAGAGATATTACTAATTTAGTTAAACATCCATATGCATATGCTACCAGTATATCATTATTAGCTAATTATTATCGTAATTATAATTTAAATAAAATCGTTGGTATAGAAGCTAGAGGATTTTTATTTGGAGCTCCACTAGCATTATCACTAGGATTAGGATTTATCCCGGTAAGAAAACCAGGTAAATTACCTAGAGAAACGATAAGTGAAAATTATATATTAGAATATGGTAATAATAAATTAGAAATACATAAAGATTCTATTACTCCTGGTGATAAAGTATTAATAGTGGATGATTTACTAGCTACTGGAGGAACAATATGTGCAGTAGCTAAATTGGTAAGAAGACTTAATGGGATAGTAAATAATGCTGCTTTTATTATTAACTTAATTGAATTAGGAGGAGAAAATATATTAAATAATATGGGTATTAAGAGTTATAGTTTATTATTATTTAATAATAATTAACATTTACATTATATTAATTTAATTTATATGATTTATAAACCATTAGTATTAAAATGGCGTCCTAAATGTTTTAATGATTTAATAGGTCAAGATCACATAGTTAATGCTTTTATTAATGCATTTAATTTAAACAAAATTCATTATGCATATATTTTTTCTGGTTCATATGGTATAGGAAAAACTACAATAGCGAGATTATTAGCTAAAAGTTTAAACTGCGTTAATAATAGTGTAAATGTTTGTAATACTTGTGATGCGTGTATAGAAATACAAAACAATTGTTTTATTGATTTAATAGAAATTGATGCTGCATCATCTTCTGGGATAGATAATATTAAAGAATTAATAGAAAACGCTCAATATTTTCCAGTAAAAGGAAAATTTAAAATTTATTTAATTGATGAAGTACATATGTTATCTCGTAATAGTTTTAATGCTCTACTAAAGATATTAGAAGAACCTCCTTTACATATTAAATTTCTATTAGCTACCACTGAGTATAATAAAATACCAAAAGTAATTACTTCTCGTTGTTTACATTTTAATTTATTAAAAATAAATAACGAAAAAATAATTCTATATTTAAAGACTATTTTAACTAAAGAGCAAATACCATTTGATGAACAAGCAATAATTTACATTACAAATGTCGCTAATGGTAGTTTACGTGATGCATTAAATTTAACTGATCAAGCTATAGTTTTCGGTAAAGGAAAAATAATTTTAAATATTGTAGTTAACATGCTTGGTATAGTAGATGTTAATCAAATAATATTAATTATTGAACTAATAATATTAAACGATGCTGATCAGTTAATTAATACTATTAATAGTATATCTATAAATAATATTAATTGGGAGAAATTTTTAACTGATATCTTATTAATATTACACGATATTTTATTAATTAAAACTTTATCAAACTATAACTCTAATTATAACAAAGATATATTATCTCGTTTAAATAATATTTCAAAATCACTATCAATTAGTATTATAAAAAAGTATATTAATGTGGTGTTAAATGGTTATAAAGAATTATTAATAGTAAATAATAAAAAATTAGTAATAGAAATAACACTACTAAAATTAATTAATTATTGATTTTTAAATTATAAAATTATACTATACTACATATTCTATTAAGATTTAGTATGTGTTAATTTGATATTTATAGATCACCAATATTACAAATGAATAATAGTATAATAGATAATTTAGTAAAAATATTAAAAGTTCTACCTGGTATTGGACCTAAGTCAGCACAAAGAATTATGTTCTTCTTATTAAGAAATAAACAAATAGGAATTGATTTGCATAAATCATTAAATGATGTTATGTTAAATATTAACCAATGTACTATGTGTTTTAATTTTACTACAAAAAATATTTGTGATATTTGTTCTAGTCAAGACAGAGTAAATTGTAAGCAGATTTGTGTTGTAGAAAATCCTGCTGATGTATTTGCTATAGAACAAACTGGTCAATTTTCTGGATTATACTTTGTATTATTTGGTTGTCTATCACCAATAGATGGGATTAAATCTAGTGATATTAATTTAGATATATTAGAAAATAGATTAAAAAAAAATGTAATAGAGGAAATTATTATTGCTACTAGTTCTACTGTAGAAGGTGAAATTACTAGTAATTATATTGCTGGAATATGTAAAAATAATAATATTGACGTTAGTCGTATTGCTTATGGTATACCAGTAGGTAGTGAAATAGAATCAATAGATTTAAATACTTTATCTCATTCAATAATTAGAAGATATAAAATTAATTCTTAGTAAGTAAATTATTTGTTAATTTAGGTGATTTATATGAATAAAAAAGAGGTACGCGGTTTCCAATCTGAAACTAAACAAATATTAAATATAATGATTAATTCTTTATACTCAAATAAAGAAATTTTTTTACGTGAATTAATATCTAATGCATCAGATGCAATAGATAAATTAAAATTTCTAATGTTATCTAAACCTGAGTTATATAAATATAATAATAATGATTTTTGCATAATAATTTCTTTTAATAAGAAAGATCGTTCTATTATTGTAGATGATAATGGTATTGGTATGAGTTATAACGAGGTAATAAATAATTTAGGAACAATTGCTAAATCTGGAACTAAAGAATTTATTAAATTAAAAGAATTTGAAAGTAAATTAAATAGTAATCTTGTTGGTCATTTTGGCGTTGGATTTTATTCATCATTTATTGTAGCTAATAAAGTTGTCGTACATACTAAATCATTTAACGATACTAATGGTGTGTTATGGGAATCAGATGGTAAAGATAAATATACTATTAATTACTTAGATAAACCTAGTCATGGTACTAAGGTTATATTATATTTAAAAGATAATGAAGAAGAATTTCTTGATTACTGGAAATTAAAAAATATTATAAATAAATATTCTGATCATATCCAGTTACCAATCAAATTACAGTATTATGATAATAAAAATAATAATGTTTGGAAACAAGTTAATCAAGCTAAAGCTATATGGACTCGTAATAAAATAGATATTAAAGATAATGAATATATAGAATTTTATAAACATATTACTGGAGATCATAATAATCCATTACATTGGCAACATAGTTTTATTGAAGGTAAACAGGAATATACTATATTACTATATATTCCTAGTAAATTTACGTATAATCCTTGGAATAATGAACAAAAAAATGGTTTAAAATTATATGTTAAACGAATATTTATTATGGATAATGTTAGTAATTTTTTACCAAATTATTTACGTTTTGTAAGAGGAATTATAGATTCTAATGATTTACCACTTAATGTATCTCGTGAGATTTTACAAGAAAATAAAATAATTAATAAAATAAAAAGTAGTATTACAAAAAAAATACTTATTATGTTAGAAAAATTAGCAAAAAATAATGAAGATAAGTATAAAATTTTTTGGAAACAATTTGGTTTAATTTTTAAAGAAGGTATAGCTGAAGATTTTAAGAATAAAAAATTATTGTCTAACTTGTTAAGGTTTTCGCATACAAATAGTAATGATCGGTATGATTATATATCATTAGATATGTATGTTAATTGTATGAAACAAGAACAAGATAAAATATATTATATTATTGCTAGTAGTTATGATTCGGCTAAATATAGCCCACATATAGAAATTTTGAAGAAAAATAATATTATAGTGTTATTATTGTTTGATACAGTTGACGAATGGATGATGAATTATATTAGTGATTTTAATGGTAAAAAATTTCATTTATCTAGTAAAGATGATGATTTAATAAATAAATATGCTGATGATGAAAACAGAATACATTTAACAGACCAAGTTGAATCTTCTAGTAATTTTATTTATCGAATAAAAAATTATTTAGGTGATAAAGTAATTGATGTTAAATTTACAAAAAAATTAGTAACATCACCAGTAGCATTAATAAATGAAGATAATAGTGTAACTACTCAAATGGCTAAGTTATTAAAAAATACTGGTCAATCAATACCAAAAATTAAATATATTTTATTAATTAATTATAAACATAATATAATTAATAAGATGTCTTGTATAAAAGAAGATAATAAATTTAATCAATGGGTTGAGTTGTTATTTAGTCAAGCATTATTAATGGAAAGTAATTATTTAGATAATCCAGGAACATTTGTTAAAGTTATTAATCAGTTACTAGTTTAATCTTATGCCTATTAATAAGAATATTCGAGTAATTTTTATTGGTGCTCCAGGATCTGGTAAAGGTACACAATCTGATTTACTTGCTAAAAAATATAAAATACCTAAAATTTCTGTAGGTGAATTATTACATAAGTTAGTTAATAATAGTATTTCTGATAGTATTAATTTAGGTAATTTAATATCAGATAATGTAGTATGTAATATAGTTAAAGCACGTCTTTGTAAAAGTGATTGTGATAATGGATTTATACTAGATGGATTTCCTAGAAGTATTAATCAAGCTCAATATTTAACTATTAATAATATTAAAATTAATTTCGTCTTTAATATTAAGTTGTCATATAAAGTTATTATAAAACGATTATTAGGTAGGCGTATTCATAAATCATCAGGTAGAATATATCATATAAAATATAATCCACCAATGGTAGATGGTTTAGATAATATTACTGGAGAACAATTAATATCTAGAAAAGATGATAATATTAATATTATTAAACATAGGTTAAAAATTCATAATGAACAAATTAATAATATAATTAATTATTATAAACAGGAAGTTAAGTTAGGTAATATAATTTCTTATACAGAAATAGACGGTGCTAAATCAATTGATTTAATTTTAACAGAAATAATTAATAAGATTAGTTATTTTATTTAAATTCTCTACTTACTTTGTTTTATTAATTCTGCTATTCCATTAATTGTACTAATAAGATTAGTAGTATCTAATGGCATCATAATAATTTTACTATTGTTAGCTACACCTATACTATTTAATGCATCAGTATATTTTTGCGCTATAAAATAATTTATAGCTTGTATATTACCAGAAGATATAGCTTCAGAAACAATATGTGTAGCATGAGCTTCAGCTTCAGCAGCTCTTTCTCTAGCTTCTGCTTTTAAAATTTGTGATTGTTTTTCCCCTTCTGCTTTTAAAATTTGTGATTGTTTTTCCCCTTCTGCTTTTAAAATTTGTGATTGTCTTACTCCTTCTGCTTCTAATATTTCAGCTCTTTTAGTTCGTTCTGCTTTCATTTGGGCATTCATAGCATTTATCATTTCTACTGGTGGTTTTATATCTCTAATTTCTACTCTTGTAATTTTTACACCCCAATTATTAGTTGCATCATCAATAATTTTTAATAATTGTATATTTATATTATCCCTTTGCGATAGCATCTCGTCTAATTCCATTGCTCCTAATACTGTACGTATATTAGTCATAGTTAAATTTAATATTGCTTGATTTAGATTACTTACTTTATAAGCAGCTTGTTCTGCGTTAATTACTTGAATAAAACATACAGCATCTATCTTTACATTAGCGTTATCTTTAGATATTATCTCTTGTGAAGGAATATCTAATACTTGTTCCATCATATTTATTTTGTGACCAATTCTATCTACAAATGGTATTATTAAATTTAATCCTGGTTGTAATGTTTGAATAAATCTACCAAACCTTTCTATTGTCCACTGATAACCTTGGGGAACAATTTTTAAGCTATTAACGATTATTAATAATAATACAACAAGAACTAAAAATAATGTCACTAACATATCCCTTTTTTTAATAATAAAAAATATCTACGAAATAAACATAACAAAGTACATAATACAATTATTTTATATATAAGTCAATCCATTCATATATGGTTCTAATATCTTTGGTATTTTAATTTTACCATTAGGTTGTTGATAATTTTCCATAATAGCTACTAATGTTCTACCAATAGCTAAACCAGAACCATTAATGATATGTACTAGTTCTAATTTATTATTTATTGAATTTCTATAACGAATCTTCATCCTTCTAGATTGAAAATCACTTGTATTTGAACAAGAAGATACTTCTTTGTATGTTTTACTAGCTGGTAACCATACTTCTAAATCATAAGTTTTACATGAGGTAAATCCTGTATCACCTGTACATAATAAAATTTTTCTATAAGGTAATTTTAATAATTTTAATATTCTTTCAGCATGACTTGTTAAGTCCTCTAAAGCTTGAATAGAATTTTCTGGTTTGACAAATTGTATCATTTCTACTTTATCAAATTGATGCATACGAATTAATCCTTTAGTATCTTGTCCATAAGCACCTGCTTCTGCTCTAAAACAGGGAGTACAAGCAACCATTTTTATTGGTAATTTATCTTCATCAATAATTTCATTACGCATAATATTTATTAATGGTACCTCAGCTGTTGGTATTAAAGCATAAGATTTATCATTACTAATAACTTTATTAGTAAAGTGAGTATAGAATAAATCATTATTAAATTTTGGTAATTGACCAGCACCATATAGAGATTCAAAATTTACCAAGTATGGTACATAATATTCTACATAATTATGTAATCTTGTATGTATTTCTAACATAAACTGAGATAATATTCTATATAAACGAGCAATATTATTTTTCATTACTACAAATCTGGAACCAGTTATCTTAGCAGCTAATGAAAAGTCTAAATCACCAATATTTTTACCTAAATCAACATGATTTTTCAGTAATTTATTACAATTAGTTTTATTTCCCCATTTTAATATTTCTTTATTAAAGTTTTTATTATTTCCAATAGGAACATCATCATTAGTAATATTAGGTATTAACAATTCATAATTACGAATGGAATTTTTTAACAAATCTAATTCTATTTTGGTATCTTTTAGTTTTTTACGAATTTTAACAACTTCTTGACACAAAGAAGTAACGTCTTCTCCATTAGACTTCATAACACTAATTTTTCTTGACTTAGAATTTCTTTCTGCTTGTAATTTTTCTACTTTTAATTGCAAAATTTTCCTAAATTTTTCTTGTTTTTTTAATGTTTTAATATCTAATTTAAATTGTCTATAATTCAATTTTTTAGCAGTTAAATATATTTTTTCCTTTAATAAATTTTTGTCTAACATAATTATATTTACTTTTAAATAAACAGATAATATTATAAACCAATAATTTAATTATTATAAATAGTATAATTATATATTAATAATTTATTTAATTAAAATTACTGAATTATAAATGATAATTTATTAAAATTAACATAATAATTAGCTAATTAATTTATATTATCTTAAATAAAAAAATAAATTTTATTAATTTTAGAATAAAATTAAATTTTATGAAATATAAAAAGAATGAATAAGATTAAAATTAATAGTAATATAGTAGCGTTGATCACTCCCATGGATAAATCTGGTAAAATAGATAAGTATAGTTTAAAAAATTTAATTGATTATCATTGTAGTAATAAAACTAATGCATTATTAATTACTGGTACTACTGGTGAGTTTTTTACTCTTGATCATGAAGAACGTAAACAATTATTGTTATGGACTTTAAAATTTAATAAAGGTAGATTACCAATTATCGTTGGTATTGGATCAAGTTCTACGCAAAAAGCAATAAAAATCATGAAATATTTTCAATACTATGATATATCATATTATTTAAGTATTACTCCATATTACATTTGTCCTAATCAACAAGGTATTTATCAACATTTTAAAACTATCTCTGAACATATTAATATACCACAATTAATATATAATAACCCTAAAAGATCTGGTTGTGATATTTTACCAAAAACAATAATTAAATTATCTAAAATAAGTAATATTATTGGTATTAAAGAAACTACGTATGATATAAATCGAGTTAAGTTAATTAGAAATATGACGAATAATTTTTCTATACTAAATGGCAATGATGATAACATATTACCATTTATGTTATCTGGTGGTAATGGTGTTATATCAGTATTATCTAATATTGCTACTAATGAAGTTTCCTTATTAATCAAATTAATAATAAATAAGGAATATCAAAAAGCAAAAACCGTTTTTAATAATTTATTGCCATTATGTAAAATACTAACATCAATAGCACCTAACCCAGTACCAATAAAATGGATTTGTAAAGAGGTTGGATTAATATCTTCAGATAATATTAGATTACCACTAACTAAATTAACAAGTAATAAAAAAAATATTTTACGTAACATAGTACTGAAAACTAAATTAGATATATTTAGTTAATAATTAACACTTTTTATATTGCGGAGGTTGGATTTGAACCAACGACCTTCGGGTTATGAGCCCGACGAGCTACCTGACTGCTCCACTCCGCGATGTACTATATCAATTAAAACTCTTTATTAAATGATAAAACAAATAAAACTAATAAATACTAATATTTAATATATAAATGTCAAGTATTATTATTTAATTAAGTTCTTAAAATATTATTTATTTGTATTTTCTTTTTAGTTTTTTCATCTACTTTCTTTATTATAATAGCACAATAAATACTATATTTACCATTTTTTGATGGTAAATTACCAGGTATAACTACTGATTTTGCTGGTATTCTTCCGTAACTAACAGTGTTAGTAATTTTATTATAGATTTTTGTACTTTTTCCTATAAATACTCCCATAGAAATTACTGAAGATTCTTCTACTATTACTCCTTCAACAATTTCTGAGCGAGCCCCTATAAAACAATTATCTTCTATAATAGTTGGATTATTACTAATTGGTTCTAATACTCCACCGATACCAACTCCACCTGATATATGAACATTCTTACCTATTTGAGCACAAGAACCAATTGTCGCCCAAGTATCTATCATAGTTCCTTCATCTATAAAAGCACCTATATTTATATATGATGGCATAATAACTGTATTTTTAGCAATATAAGCACCATATCTAACACTAGCTAAAGGAACTACACGAATATTTAAACTAGAAAATTTATCAAAATTCCAATTATCAAACTTTAAAGGTATTTTGTCGAAGTATTTTAATTTATTTATATTATTTAGTTTATTTTTATTAATACAAAAGTATAATAATATTGATTTTTTTATCCAATTATAAGTAGTCCACTGTTTGTTATCTAACTTTATAGACACACGTAATATTCCTAAATCTAGTAATGATATTACTTTTTTTATTAAATTTTGTTCTTCAATATTAAAATTAATACAATTATTTCTTTTGTAATTATGAAAAATACTATTAATTTTATTTTCTAAATATTTGAATTTATTATTCATTTATATAATAAATTTATTTTAAATTAATATTGAATGATTGATAATTTTTGGAATATTATCATCTGATCTTAGTGTAAGTACTTCACATCCACTATTAGTAACCAATAATGTGTGCTCATATTGAGCAGAAAGACTATTATCTTTAGTTTTAACTGTCCAACCATCATGAGTAACATATACATCATGTCCACCAACATTTATCATAGGTTCTATTGTAAAAATCATACCTGGTTGTAATATGTCATTACAATCATTATTATCATAATGCAAAACTTGTGGTGGTTCATGAAAATTTTTTCCTATACCATGACCACAATAATCTCTAACAACAGAAAAATTATTAGATTCAACAAATTTTTGTATTACTTTACCAAGTTTATTTAAATTTATACCAGGTTTAACCATTTTTATAGCTAAATATAAACTTTGTTTAGCAATATTACATAATTTTTTTGATATATTACTGGCTTTACCTACAATAAACATTTTTGAAGTATCACTATAAAAACCATCTTTAATAATAGCTACGTCTATATTTAAAATATCACCATTTTTTAGTTTTTCTTTGTCATTAGGAATTCCATGACATACCACTTCATTAATAGAAACACAAATAGATTTCGGAAATCCATAATAATTCAATGTAGCACAAGTTGCTCTATGTTTGTTTACTATATAATCATGACATAAATTATTTAATTGATTTGTACTTATTCCTGGACGAATATAATATTCAATCATTTCTAATACCTGTGCTGCTATTTTACCAGCTATACGCATTTTACTAATTTCATATTTGTTTTTAATATATTTAAAATTACTCATATTAATCTTTGGTAAGTTTACTAAATATAATTAGTATTAATTAATATTGTATATAAATTTAACTTAAAGTAAAATAATTATAGTATTATTTTGTGATATAACTAAATGTTATATTTATTTTAATATTAAAATTGAAGAGAATAACAATGATAAATATTTCTTTAAGTGATTTAATGAAAGCTAATGTTCATTTTGGTCATAAAACTAAATTTTGGAATCCAAAAATGAAACCATTTATATTTACTTCATATAGTGGTATTCACATTATTAATTTAGAAAAAACTTTAATATTATTTAAAATAGCTTTGCTTAAATTAAGCGATATTCATAAAAATAAAGGAAAAATATTATTTGTTGGTACTAAAAAATCAGCTAGTTCTTTAATTAAAGAAACTGCTATTAATTGTAAACAATTTTTTATACATAAAAGATGGTTAGGTGGTATGCTAACTAACTGGAAAACTGTAAGACAGTCTATTAAGTCATTAAAAGATTTAGAAACACAATTCAATGATGGAACTATTAATAAACTTACTAAGAAAGAAATCTTATTTAAATCTAAAAAATTAAATAAATTAGAGCATAGTTTAGGTGGAATTAAAAATATGAATGGTTTACCAGATGCTTTATTTGTTATAGATGTTGAACATGAACGTACAGCTGTTAAAGAAGCTAATAATATTGGTATTCCAGTATTTGGAGTTGTAGACACAAATGCTAATCCAGATGGTATTAGTTTTATCATTCCAGGAAATGATGATGCTATAAAATCTATTAAATTATACTTAAAATTAGTATCAGATACTTTAAATAGTGTTAAGTAGATGACTTGAATTAAATTAAAATTTTTATTTTGAGGTATATATGGTATTGTTAAATATTAATCTAATTAAAAAATTACGTAATCTTACAGGTGCTGGTATTTTAATATGTAAGAAAGCTTTAATAAAATCAAATGGTGATATAGAGCAAGCTGTAAATATAATTAGAATGTTAGGTCAATCAATATTAAAAAAAAGATCAATAAATAATACTAGTTTTGGTGCAATTTTTACTAAAGTTAACGAAACTAAAAAAGTTGGTGCAATGTTAGAATTATGTAGTGAAACTGATTTTGTTAGTAACAATATTAATTTTATAAAATTAGGTAATAAAATTATCAATATAATGCTGAATTATAATACTAATGATATAGATTTTATTAATGAAAAATCAAAAAATTATATTAACTCATTAGTAGTACAAGTTAATGAAAAAATCTCTATCAAAAAAATTAGTATTATTCATGGAGATATTGTCTCTTATTACTTACATAATAACAAAAAAATTGGTGTATTATTATCAATAAAAACTAATAATTTTAATAATGATAAATTACCAAAATTACTAGCTATGCATATAGCAGCTTATAATCCTAAATATATTAGTGATCAAAATATTCCAAGTAGTGTATTAGATAAAGAATATAAAATTCAATATAGTATTGCTAAACAGTATGATAAACCTATCAACATAATAAAAAAAATAGTAGATAGTAGAATGTTACAATTTAAAAAAGATGTGTCTTTTTTAAATCAAATAGCAATAACTAACAATAATAAAATTATAAAAGATTTAGTAAATGAAAATAATTACATAATTAATGAATTTGTTAGATTTGAAATTGGTAATAATTAATTATTTATATTTCATACTAAATATAGCTTATGTTTAATAAAAAATCATTAATATATGATAAAATAATAATAAAAATTAGTGGTGAGGTATTAAGAAACAATTCTAATAATAATATAGATATTGTTTTGATAAAAAATATAGCTCAAGAAATAAAAGAATTAGTTAGCATGGGGGTAAAAATTGGTTTAGTTATTGGTGGAGGAAATTTTTATAGAGGTTTAACTTTAAGTAAAATAGGTATTAATATAGTTAGTAGTCATTATATCGGAATGTTATCTACTATTATGAACGGTTTAATATTCTATGATATTTTAAAAAATATGAATATAAATACAAAGTTAATATCAAATATTCCCATTAAAAATATATGTAATTCATATAACTATAAAGATATAATAGAATTTTTAGAAAAAAAATATGTTTTAATTTTTGTTGCTGGAACAGGTAATCCGTTTTTTACTACAGATTCTGCTGCCTGTCTTAGAGGATTAGAAATAAATGCTAATATTATATTGAAAGCTACTAAAGTAGATGGTATCTTTTCTAAAGATCCAATAAAATATTCTGATGCTATTATGTATCATCATATTACTTATAAAGATATATTAAAAAATAAATTGAGGGTTATGGATTTAACTGCTTTTACTTTAGCTCAAGAACATCATATGGTGCTTCGTATATTTAATATTAGAAAAAGTGGTATATTAAAAAAAATTATTACTGGTTCTCAAGAAGGTACTTTAGTTACAGAGTAATTAATAATATAAATATGAATAAAGAAATTTTATTGAAAACAGAAAAACTAATGAGTGATAGTGTAAAATTATTTGTTAATAAAATTAACAAAATCAATATTTATTATATTTCACCAGATTTAATAAAATTTTTAAAGGTTAAATATTGTAATAAAGTAATGTTATTACATACTTTATCTAATATAATTACTGAAAATAATAATACTATAATTATTGATGTTTTTAATAAAAAATTATTACCATTAGTAAAAAAAGCAATTAAAGATTCTAAATTAGAATTAAATCAATCTTATATTAATAATAAAATTCGTATTTCTAATCCTATTTTAACTAATGAAAGAAGACACAATATACTAAAATTAATTAGTAGCGAATCAGAAGTTGCTCGTATTTCTATTAGAAATATAAGGCATAATACTTTAAATAAAATTAAGTCTTTACATAAAAAAAATAAATCTTTTAATAAGGATGAATTTAAACTAATAAATAATAAGATTCAAGAAATGACTAATTTTTGGATTGATAAAATAAATAATCAATACTTAATAAAAGAAAAAGAAATTTTAACTAACAATTAATTAAATTATTATTCAGTTATATTAATGAAATATATTACTTTGCTAGGTAGTACTGGATCAATTGGTTGTAATGTTTTAAATATAGTAAAGAACGATTTAAATTTTTTTAAAATTATAGCACTAGTAGCTAGAAAAAATATTTCTTTAATAATTCAGCAATGTTTATTCTTCAAACCTAAATATGTCTGTATGATTAACAAAAAATCAGCAAAAATACTAAAAGATTATCTGAATTCAATTAATAGTAAAGTAATAGTATTATCCGGAATAGAAAATGCTTGTAATGTTAGTATATTAAATAATATTAATATGGTTATATCAGCAATGTCTGGTACTGCTGGATTACTACCAACTTTTAGTGCTTTAAAAGCAGGAAAACGTATATTATTAGCTAGTAAAGAAATATTAGTTATATGTGGTAAAATTTTTATGCAGGAATTAAGAAGTAACAAAACACAATTATTACCTTTAGATAGCGAACATAGTTCTATTTTTCAAAGTCTACCAATTAAATTTCAGAAAAATTTAGGTAAGAAAAATTTAAAAGATTTTAATATATCGAAAATTATTATTACTGGTTCTGGTGGGCCATTTAGAAAAATTCAAGATAGTAATTTAAACTACATTACTCCAGAACAAGCATATAATCATCCTAATTGGAAAATGGGAAAAAAAATTTCTGTAGATTCAGCTACTATGATGAATAAAGGATTTGAATATATTGAAGCACGTTATTTATTTAACGCAAATGAAAAACAAATACAATTATTAATTCATCCTCAATCTATTGTTCATTCTATAATATATTATAACAATGGTCACATATCTGCACAACTTAGTTATCCTGATATGAAAATATATATTTATTATGCTATGTATTATCCTAATTTTAGTAATTCACAAATGAAATTAATAGATTTATATAATTTAAATAAATTAAGTTTTGAAAATATTAGTTTTAATAAATATCCTTGTCTAAAATTAGCTATTGAAGCTATTAATACAAGTCAATCAGCTGTAATTATATTAAATGCAGCTAATGAAGTAGCAGTATATGCTTTTATTAATAAATTAATAAAATTTACTGATATAACAACTATTAATAAGTTAGTATTAGACAAGTTATACTTTTTAGAACCTAAAGATATACAAGAAGTTATATATATATATAAGACAACAAAGAGATTTACCAAAAGAATAATACTAACTAAATTTAATAAAAAGTAAATATAAATTAAATGTTTGATCAATATTAATGAGAAAATAATTTGTTATTATCTAACATAAATATACCAAAACATATTGCTATTATTATGGATGGTAATAGACGTTGGGCAAAAATTAGAGGTAAATTAAGTATTTTTGGGCATAAAAGAGGAGTACAATCAGCTAAACGTGCTATAGAATTTGCAATAACAAATAATTTTAATGTATTAACATTGTATGCTTTTAGCAGTGAAAACTGGAATAGACCAATATCAGAAGTAAAATCATTAATGAATCTATTTAAATATTCTCTAAAAAATGGAATATATAACTTACATAATAAAAAAGTTAAATTAAAAATTATTGGTGATACATCTAAATTTGAAAAAACATTAAAGAAACTTATTTATAATTCGGAAAAATTAACTAAAAATAATAACGGATTAAATTTAAATATCGCTATAAATTATGGCGGTAGATGGGATATAATTCAAGGTATAAAAAAAATTATTAATAAAGTTCAAAAAGGATTAATTCATCCAAATCAAATAAACGAACAAACTTTATGCCAAGTAATATCTATGAATGATTTAGATCCTGTAGATTTAGTAATACGTACAGGAGGAGAATATAGAATTAGTAATTTTTTATTATGGCAAATAGCATATTCAGAATTATTTTTTACTGATGTACTATGGCCAGATTTTGATGAAAATATATTCTTTAATGCTATAAAATTCTTTTCTCAAAGAAATAGAAGATTTGGTACTACTAAATAGTTAGTATAACAAAAACTAATAATGGAATAATTAATTGTTAATAAAAAGAATATTTACTGCTATAATAATTATTTTTGCAATAAATTTATTAATTTTTAAATCCCCTAAATATATTTTTATTTTGGCACTATTTATTATTTGTACTATAAGTTCTTGGGAATGGGGTAAAA
The DNA here is from genome assembly GCA_025728345.1 of Candidatus Lightella neohaematopini. GTDB lineage: Bacteria > Pseudomonadota > Gammaproteobacteria > Enterobacterales > Enterobacteriaceae > Lightella > Lightella neohaematopini_F. Next base: position 44,536 of record JAOBJT010000002.1, read on the forward strand.
TATCAAATTTAAGTAGCATTTTTTATAAAACATTATTATTAATTATTAATAATATTATTTTAAGTATATTAATATTTTTAATTACTAATATAAAATTAATATATAGAAAAATTTTATTATTATTTTTAACATTTATACCAATAATTTGGTGGTTAATAGCTATTTATTTACTTATAAATTATAATAAATTAATAAAAATATGGTATCGTTTAAAAATAATAAAACTATTATTTAGTACATTTATTATAGTACCATTATTATATAGTATTACAATTATATATTTATATTATTATAATATTGGGTTATTTCAAAATGCGTTATTATTATATTTAATAATAATAATATCTTGTATTGATTCAATATCATTTGTATATGGTAGTTATTTTGGTTATAAAAGGATAATGCTTACTATTTCTCCTAATAAAACTTGGGAAGGTTTTATGGTTGGATTATTATCATCAACAGTAATATCATTTATATTGATAAGTATAATGTTTAATAATAACAAATTATTACTAGTAATAAGTTCAATTATATCTTTGTTATTATCGATAATAGGCGATTTAACTGAAAGTATGTTTAAAAGATTAGCTAATTTAAAAGATAGTAGTAGCATTTTACCTGGTCATGGAGGAATTCTAGATAGAATAGATAGTTTTTCTATATCTGTACCTATATTTACATTTTTATTAATATTATTTAGTTAATATTCATAGCTTAATTTTAGTTTACAGATAATTTCTAACATATTACATTTAGTGTTTTTTTATTAAAAATATAATTATTTCTTAGTTTAATAGATTTTTTAATAAAAAAATATAAAAACTATTTAAAATAAATTATTTATAAATGTATTAAATATTTAAAATTATTAGCATTTAAAAACTAATTCTAATGAATTAATAAAATTTATTATGTCTACTAAATTATTAAATAATCTAACAATAAAAATAATCTTATTATTTTCATTACTTATTATTCAACCTGTTAATAGTACAGAAAAATTTAATATACAACGTATTTTAGTAAAAGGATTAAAACACGTAGATATTAATTCTATAATTAAAGATATACCAATACATAATAATTTAATATCTTGCATTGATATTAACAAAACTATTAAATCACTATTTAATCTTGGTTATTTTAGTAATATACAAATTTTTTTAGATAAAAAAACATTAATTATACAAGTTATAGAAAGACCAATAATATCTTATATAAAATTTTATGGTAATAATTATATAAATAAATTAATAATATTAGATTTATTAAAATTTAATAATATTAAAGTTGGTGAATTTTATAATGATTTTAATATTAAAAAATTTATATGTATAATAAAAAAATTATACATTAGTATTGGTAAATATAATAATAAAATTAATATTACAAAAAAAATAACATACAATAACCAAGTTACAATCATTATTAGTATTTATGAAGGTGTAACAGCAAAAATTAAGCAAATTAATATTATCGGTAATTATAATTTTAATTACAGAACTCTAATTTATCTATTTAAACACATAAATGAATTAAAATTAAAAAATAATATTAATAATACTGAATTTGCAGAAAAAAAAGTACAACGATATATAAAAGCACTAACTGTATTTTATTTTAGTAATGGTTACATAAGATTTTATATAGAAAACACTTATACTACTATATCTAAAGAAAAAAAGGATATTTATATTACTATAAAAATACACGAAGGACAACAATATAAAATAACCAACTTAATTATAAATTGTAATATACCTGATATATCTAATAACATAAATTATATTAAATTAAACGCAATATATAATATTTATAGTTTAAAAAGATTAAAAAATAATATTAATAATTTATTTAATCAATATGGCTTTATTAAAGTTAAAATTAATTATAAAATTAGTATTAATGATTTAAATAAATCAATTATAGTATATGTTAATATTAATAGTGGTGTACGTTATTACGTAAGATACATACATTTTTATGGCAATAATTATACTAGAGATTATGTATTAAGACGTGAAATATTACAGACAGAAAATTCATTTTTTAACAAAAATTTAATTAAGAGTGACATTTTAAAAATAAAAAATTTAGGATTTTTTAAGAAAATAAAAGTAAAGATAATTTATATCAACAAGAAAAGCAATATTGTTGATATAATATATAGATTAAAAGAGTATAATTTTAATAAAATTAAAACTAATGCTAATTTTAATATTAGTAATAATATTAATTTAAAGTTAAATTTAATGCAAAGTAATTTATTAGGATATGGTAATAAAATAAATATTATAGAATCAAAAAATAAATATCATAATTATTTTGAAATATTTACTATGAATCCATTTTTAACTTTGAATAAAGTTAATATAAAAGGAAGATTATTTTTTGATCTATCTAATAAAAAAAAATATATTCAAAATGCTAATTGGGATAAATATGGAGTAAGTGTAAATTTTGATATACCAATTAATTATAATAGTAACTTAAGTATTGGTTTAGAAAGCATACATAATATTTTATACAACATAAAATCTCAATTATCAACAATTTTTTATTTGAATAGTATTAATATTTACCCAAACATTAATAAATATATAAGTAATAATCTTAAAATTAATGATATATTACTATTAACTAATTGGTTTTATACTACTATTGATAAAAACAATTATTTTCCTAGTAACGGTATACTAATTAATATGATGAATAAATTTACTATTTTAAATTCTAAAAATAATTTTTACAACATTGTATTAAGTATTAATAAATTTATATCTCTTTATAAAAAGAAAAATTTTATTTTAACTTCACACGTGCATATTGGTTACTTAGGTGGTTTCAATAATAAACTAATACCATTCTATGATAATTTTTATATGAATAGTAATAATTATATTAGAGGATTTCAATATAATTATTTAGGTAAAAAAAATATATATTATGATTGTCATCATACTAGTACTTATAATAAGTGTATATTATCATCATCTAATGATCATGGTGGAGGAAATGTTATTACTTTAATAAATACTGAACTAATACTACCAATAATTAAAAATTATACAAAAGTAGCACGTATGTCATTATTTATTGATATAGGTAATATTTGGAACAAAAATAATTTATTAAATTTTATAGATAAAAATTTTAGATTATCTAATGGTATATCTATAAAAATTATTTCTCCATTTGGTCCAATATCATTTTCTTATGCTTATCCTATTAAAAAATATAATAATGATAAAATAGAAAGACTACAGTTTAATTTTAATAGATTTTATTAAAAAATTATTAATTATTTAAATATTTATAAATTTAGGTATATATCAATGTTTAATAGATTATTTACTATTAGTATGATACTACTAACTATTGTAACCCCATTTAAGATATTAGCTTGTAATAAAATTGCAATGGTTAATATTAATAATATTTTTCAACAATATCCAAAAAGAATAGAGATCGCAAAAAAACTTGAAAATGAATTTGAACATGAAGCAAATGAATTACAGTTAATGGAACATGAAATACAAAATAAAATACAATATTTACAGCATTATGGATCAAATATGAAAATTAATGAACGTAATGAGTTAGAAAATTCATTAATTAAACAACGTGAAAATTTTTCTAATAAAGCACAAGAATTTGAACAAAATAATCGTCGTAGACAAGCAGAAGAACGAGATAAAATTTTAGTAATAATTCAAAATACGGTAAAAAATATTGCTGCAAAATATAAGTATGATATAGTACTTGATGCAAGTACTATAGTTTATTCTAATAAGGTTAAAGATATTACTAATGAAGTATTACAACTAATTAGGTAATATAGTTATGTTTACTATTAAAATCACTGATTTAGCAAAACAATTAAATGCTAAATTAATTGGTGACAATAATATAATAATTCACGGTATTACTTCTATTTATAATACAAAAAAAAACTATATTACTTTTCTTGCTAATAAGAAATTACGTTTTTTATTATCTAATTGTAAAGCATCAGCTGTTATTATTGATAAAAGTAGTGTACCATTTTGTAAAACTACCTCATTAGTAGTAGCTAAACCTTATCTTGCTTATGTTTTATTTGCAAATATGATATATAATAAGTTATATAATAATATTAAAATAAGCACAAAAGAAAAAGATATTTTATTAGGAAAAAATGTTAATATTGGTGATAATGTAGTAATAGAAAATAATGTAAAATTAGGAAATAATGTTGTTATTGGATCAAATTGTTTTATTGGTAAGAATGTAATTATTAAAGATAATACTAAATTATTTAATAATGTTACTATTCATTGTGATACTATAATTGGTAATAATTGCATTATTCAATCTGGTACTGTAATTGGATCAGATGGATTTGGTTATATTAAAAATAAGAAAAAATGGTTAAAAATACCGCATTTAGGGCGAGTAATTATACATAATTATGTAGAAATTGGGTCATGTACTACTGTAGACCGGGGAACATTAGATGATACTATTATCAATAGTGGAGTTATTATAGATAATTTATGTCAAATAGCACATAATGTCATAATAGGTAAATATACAGCTATTGCTGGAGGGGTGATAATTGCTGGTAGTTCACATATAGGAAATAATTGTTTAGTAGGTGGTGCAACTGTTATTAATGGTCATATTAGTATTTGTGATAAAGTTACTATTACTGGTATGAGTATGGTAATCCGTTCTATCAAAAAATCTGGTGTATACTCCTCTGGAATTCCAATACAACAAAATAATAAGTGGCGTAAAACAGCAGTATTAACTATGAATATTAATAAAATTAACAAACGAATAAAAGTTATTGAACGGAATATCAATAAATAGATATTTTTATATTTTTAAACTATTTAAACTTAATTAATGATATTTTATTGTTTATTAGAAATATTATCTTTAATAGGAATTATTTTTGGGTATTAATAATCACTCTTTAAACATTAAAGAAATATTAGAATTATTACCACATCGATTTCCATTTTTACTAATAGATCATGTGTTGTATTTTGAATGTGGTAAATTTTTACGTGCAATAAAAAATGTTTCTTTTAATGAACCATTTTTTCAAGGACATTTTCCTGGAAAACCAATATTTCCTGGAGTACTAATTTTAGAGGCTATAGCTCAAGCAACTGGTATTTTAGCTTTTAAGAGTGTAAGTAAATTAGCACCAGGAGAATTGTACTATTTTGCTGCTGTTAATTCTGCTAGATTTAAAAAACCAGTACAACCTGGTGATCAAATGATTATCGAAGTAACTTTTATTAAAGAACGTAATGGAATGGCTAAATTTAATGGTATTGTTACAGTAGCTAATATATTAGTTTGTAAAGCATCTATGATGTGTGCTCGTAGAAAGGATATTTAAAAATAAAATGATTGATCAGTCTTCTTTTATACATCCTAGTTCTATTGTTGAAAAAGGAGCTGTTATTCATGCCAATGTGTATATTGGCCCATTTTGTTTTATAGGATCTCAAGTATGTATAGGGGCAAGAACTACATTAAAATCACATGTTGTAGTAAATGGTATAACAAATATTGGTGAAGATAATAAAATTTATGCTTTTGCTATTTTAGGAGAAGTAAATCAAGATTTAAAGTATAATAGTGAGCCTACTAGAGTAGAAATTGGTAATCGTAATATGATTAGAGAAAATGTTACCATTCATAGAGGTACTAGACAAGGTAGAAAAGTAACTAAAATTGGTAATGATAATTTACTGATGGGTAATACTCATGTTGCTCATGATTGCATTATTGGTAATCACTGTATTATGGCTAATAATACTACTTTAGGTGGACATGTATCAATTGATGATTATACTGTTATTGGTGGAATGACAGCAATACATCAGTTTTGTGTTATTGGAGCTTACGTTATGATTGGTGGTTGTTCTGGAGTAGCACAAGATGTACCACCTTGTATTATAGCTCATGGCAATCATGCTATTCCTTTTGGTTTAAATACAAAAGGTTTAAAAAAATATGGTTTTGCTAATTATGAATTATATGCTATTAACAAAGCATATAAAATTATATATAGAAATGGTAATACCATAAAAAAAGCTAAATTAGAATTAACTAAATTAGCAAAACATAACCCAATAATAACTATTTTTTTAGATTTTTTATCTCGTTCAAAAAGAGGTATTATTCGTTAAATATTATATTATGACTAAATTAGTTAATATTGGTTTAGTAGTTGGTGAATTTTCTGGTGATTTAATAGGTGCTAAACTAATAAAAAATATAAAAAAATATCTGTGGAATGTTAATTTCGTTGGTATTGCTGGGCCATTAATGCAATTAGAAGGAATGAAAACCTGGTTTGATATCAATGAATTAATGTTATTTGGTATTACCAATGTAATTCCCCATTTATCAAAAATTAGGTTTATTAAATATGATATTTTAAATAAATTACTAAATGCTAACATTAATGTTTTTATTGGCATAGATAGTCCAGAAATTAATATTTTTTTAGAAACCAAGTTAAAAAAATGTGGTATTTATACTATTCATTATATTAGTCCATCAATTTGGGCTTGGCGTAAAAAAAGAATCAAAAAATTAAAACATGCTACTAATAATGTACTTATCACATTTCCATTTGAAAAGAAATTTTACGAATATTATAACGTTAACTACAAATTTGTTGGTCATCCTGTAGCGGAAAATTTACCACTTTATCCAAACAAAATTTTAATGAGAAAAAAATTAAACATAGACAGTAATAGTTTATGTTTAGTAATGTTACCAGGTAGTCGTAAAATAGAAATAGATATGATTAGCGTTAGTTTTCTTAAATGTGTATTAATTTTAAAAAATATCTTTCCTAATTTAATTATTATTGTACCATTGAATAATCAAGATCGTATTAATCAATTTACTAAAATTAAAAATAGTATTGCCCCTAATATTAATATAAGGATAATGAATTATCCAGCATACCAAATCATGGTAGCTTCTGATATAGCTTTATTAACTTCAGGTACAGCAACACTAGAATGTATGATAGCTAAGTGTCCAATGGTAGTTGGTTATCGTATTCCATCATTAGATTTTGTTATTGCAAAAATATTAATTCGTATTAAATGGATATCATTACCTAATTTACTAGCTAACAAATATGTAGTTAATGAGTATATTCAGAATAATCTTAAACCAGAATTATTAGCATCTACAATAATTAAAATTATTTTAGATAAATGTTATCAACGCAAAATCAAAAATATTTTTGTTGACCTGCATAAAAAAATAAATTTTAATGCTAGTGAACAAGCAACAAAAATAGTATTGCAAGTTATTAGTAATAATTTGCACTAAATAATAAATTTATAATTACTATGTCACCTAAATTTATACATTTACATATAAGAAGCGAATATTCTATAATAGATGGATTATCTAATATTAATCAATTAGTGAATCAAGCAGTAAAATTTAATATGCCTGCATTAGCGATTACTGATTTTACTAATTTATATGGTGTAATTAAATTCTATAATACTGCTTATAATTTTGGTATAAAACCAATTATTGGTGCTGATTTTATTATTAAAGATTATACTAATAGTTATCAATCATATGCAATTACGATATTAGTAATGAATAATATTGGTTATAGTAATTTAATTTACTTAATATCTAAAGCACATAAATTTAAAGTAAATGCATCTAGTATTTTCATTTATCGTGATTGGTTAAAATATCATAATTCTGGATTAATTATTTTATCTGGAGCGCAATTTGGCGATATAGGACAGTGTTTATTATATAATCAAAATAATAAATTAAGGTATTATATCTCATTTTATAAAACTTATTTTCAAAATAGTTTCTATTTAGAAATTACACGTAATGGTTTTGAATTAGAAAATGAGTATTTAAATAAGGTTATTAATTTATCTATAGATCAAGATTTACCATTATTAGCAACTAATAATGTTAGATTTTTAAAAAAAGATGATTTTAAAACACATGCAGTTAGAGTTGCTATTAGTAATGGCAGTTATGTAAATAGTAATAAAAATTTATCTGTTTCTTATAGTAAAGAACAGTATATGAAAAATGAAGAAGAAATGTGTTTACTATTTAATGATATACCAGAATCACTAGTTAATAGTGTTGAATTAGCTAAAAGGTGTAATGTAACTATTGCATTAGGAAAATATCTACTACCAAAATTTAATGTACCAAAAAAATATACTGCTGAAAAATATTTAATAAAAATTTCTAAACAAGGATTAATAAATAGATTAAAAAATAATTTTACTAATAAAACTATAAGAAATAAAAAATGGATTATTTATTATCAAAGATTAAATTTAGAATTAAATACTATTATTAAGACTGGTTTTACTAATTATTTTTTAATAGTATCAGAATTTATTAATTGGGCAAAAAATAATAATATACCTGTTGGTCCTGGACGAGGATCTGGAGCTGGATCATTAGTGGCTTATGTTTTAAATATTACTGAACTAGATCCATTATTATTCGGTTTGATTTTTGAAAGATTTCTAAATATAGAAAGATTATCTATGCCTGACTTAGATATTGATTTTTGTATGGAAAAAAGAGACTTAGTAATTAATTATGTTGTTAATAAATATGGTGTAGATAATGTAGCGCAAATTATTACCTTTGGTACTTTAACTGCTAAAGCAGTTATTCGAGATGTTGGTCGTGTTCTTGGATATCATTATAACTTTGTAGATAAAATTGCTAGATTAATTCCTATGGATTTTGGTGTAACTTTAAAAAAAGCTATTTTAACTGAACCTAAATTAGCAAAATTATTTAGTAGTAATGAAGATGTAAAAATTATATTGAATATGGCTTTTAAATTAGAAGGAGTAATCCGTAATGTTAGTAGACATGCTGGAGGAATTGTTATTACACCAAATAAAATCGTTAATTTTGCTCCATTGTATTTTGATGATAAAAGTAATTATGCAGCAATACAACTAGATAAAACTGATATAGTCAAAATTGGTTTAGTTAAATTTGATTTTTTAGGCTTGAGGACTTTAACAATTATTAATCATACTATTAATATGATTAATAAGAAAAATACAAAATTAGGATTAAGTAATATTAATTTATCTAGTATTAAATTAAATGATAAGAATAGTTTTATTTTGTTAAATAAAATAAATACTAATGCAGTTTTTCAATTAGAATCAAAAGGTATGCAAGATTTAATAAAAAGATTAAAACCAGATTCTTTTGAGGATATTATTGCATTAATAGCTCTATTTCGTCCTGGACCATTACAATCTGGTATGGTAGATAATTTTATTAATCGTAAACATGGTATAGAAAAAATTTATTATCCTGATATTAATTGGCAACATGATTTATTAAAACCAATTTTAAAATCTACTTATGGTATTATTTTATATCAAGAACAAGTTATACAAATAGCACAAGTATTAGCCGGTTATAGTTTTATTAATGCTGATATATTACGTCAAGTAATTAGTAAAAAAAATTTTACAGAAATGGATAAACAAAAGTTACTATTTATTAATAGTGCTAAAAAAAATAATATTAATGAACAATTAGCTACTAAAATATTTTATTTCTTAGAAAAATTTGTTCACTATGGATTTAACAAATCTCATTCTACTGCATACGCATTATTATCTTATTATACATTATGGTTAAAAGCTAATTATCCAGCAGAATTTTTATCATCTGCAATGACAACAAATATAAATAATCAAAAAAAAATATCTATGTTAATTCAAGAGTGTGCTCTTATGAACATAAAAGTTATGTTACCAGAAATTAACTATAGTCAATATCATTGTTATGTCTATAACAATATTATTATATGTGGTTTAGGTATGATTAATGGTTTAGGATCTAATATAGCTAAAGAAATTATTAAAAAACGTAATCAGGGAAAATTTAAAAACTTATTAGATTTTTGTATCCGTGTTGATACTGGAATAGTTAATAGATCTATAATTAAACAATTAATAAAATTTAATGTGTTTCGTTTACTAAAAATAACTAATAAATCTAGTGAAGATTATATTGATAATATTATAAATAAATCTAAACAGTATGGTAGTTATTCAAAATATCAAACTGATATGTTTATGAATGTAATTGATAAATAATAGTATTAATAATTTTAATCGTAAAATATTATGAACCTAGAATATCTTGATTTTGAACAACCAATTATAGAATTAGAAGAAAAGATTAATTTATTAATTATTAATAATGATAAGATAAAAATAAATGATATTAATTTATCTAATAAAATTAATAGATTAAAAGAAAAAAGTATTAAATTAACTAATAAAATATTTTCTAATTTAAATAAATGGCAAATAATACAATTAGCAAGACATCCATTAAGACCTCATACTATAGATTATATTAATACTATCTTCACTGATTTTGATGAACTATCTGGTGATCGTATGTTTTCTGATGATAAAGCTATTATAGGAGGTATTGCGCGTTTAGAATCATATTCAGTAATGATAATAGGTCATGAAAAAGGTCGTAGTATTAAAGATAAGATTAAGCGTAATTTTGGTATGCCGTCACCAGAAGGTTATCGAAAAGCTCTTAGATTAATGCGTATGGCTAGTAATTTTGATATTCCAATAATTACTTTTATTGACACTCCAGGAGCTTATCCTGGTATAGAAGCTGAGGAACGGGGACAGGCAGAAGCAATAGCAAGAAATTTATTAGAAATGTCTCATTTAAGTGTACCGATAATATGTATTATAATAGGTGAAGGTGGATCCGGAGGTGCTTTAGCTATTGGAGTAGGTGATAAAATTCATATGTTACAATACAGTATTTATTCAGTTATATCTCCAGAAGGATGTGCTGCATTATTATGGAAAGATAGTAGTAAAATACTATCATCTATTAGATCAATGAATATAACCGCAATAAATTTGAAAAAATTAAAATTAATTGATAATATTATTGATGAACCTTTAGGTGGAGCTCATAAAAATTTGCAATTAACTGCAATGAATATAAAAAAACAACTACTAATAGATTTAAATAAATTAAAATTTTTAAGTAAAAAACAATTATTAAAAAATCGTTATCATAAATTAATTAATTATAATTATGAATTAAGCATGTAAATAAAGTGATTAAAGATTATACAAAATACTTGCAACAACAAGTAATTAAGTTTATTTATCCATATAATTATTTATTATTAGCTTTTAGTGGTGGTTTAGATTCTATGGTTTTGTTAGATATAATCACAATGTTACGTAATAAATATAATAATATATTCTTAAGGGCTTGTTACATTGATCATCAGCAAAATAATTTATCTTCTAATCAATGGTTACGTCATTGTATTTACGAATGTAAACAACGAGATGTATTATTTGTTTATGATGCTATTAAAATTAATAAAGGTAATTTTGAACAAAATGCACGTAATCAAAGATATAAAAAACTATTAAAAATTATAAAATATAATGAAGTATTAGTTACCGCACATCATCAAAATGATCAAGTAGAAACATTTTTTTTAGCATTAAAAAGAGGTAGTGGTCCTAGAGGTTTGTCAGCAATGCCAATAGATCAACCATTTTATCATAGTAGATTATTAAGACCTTTATTAAATTGTTCAAAAATAATGTTATTATCTTATGCTAATGAGAATAAATTAAATTGGGTGAATGATAATAGTAATTATGATAATTCATTAGATCGTAATTTTTTAAGAAATAATATTATACCTTTGTTACAAAAAAGATGGAGTAATTTTTGTCAAAATGTTACTTTAAGTGCTTACTTATGTGCTAATCAAGAACAGTTAATTAATATATTATTGAATAAAATAATTTATAGTATGATATTTCATGATGAATCATTAATAGTAGATAATATGATTGGGATGAATATAGTTTATTGTTTAGCTATTCTACGTTTTTGGTTAATAAAAAAAATTTTTATATCATGTTCTTATAAGAAATTAAATACAATATGGAATGAAGTAGTTTTGAGTAGAAATGACTCATTAGCTAAATTTTATATAAGTAATTTCATAGTACAAAAATTTAAAAATCGTTTGTATGTACATAAATTTAGTAATCGATACAAAGATTTTTGTAGTAAAACTATTATATTTACGTCAACTAATAATTACAAGAGAATTTTATTACCTCTAAATTTAGGAGAAATTTTATTATTAACAATAAATAATATTAACAATAAAAAACTAATATCTGTTGTAAAAGCACCAACAATAACAGATATTGTATCAATACGGTTTAATATAAAAGGTAAAACATTAATAAAGTTAGTACATGCCAAGCATCATATTACCTTAAAAAAAATTTGGAAAATATTATCAGTACCTCCATGGCAAAGAAAAATTATACCAATATTATTTTATAATAATAAATTAATTGCAGCTATAGGATATTTCGTTACTATGTATGGTGCACCAATTAATAGTAATCATTGGTATTTATATTGGTTTAATAAAAATAAATACCTTTATTAAATACCTTTCTTTATTTTTTTTAATAAAAATTGTACTATATTGTTACTATTAACTAAGGTAATAGTGTTATTAGTGCGGTCTTTATATTCTATTATTCCTTTATTTAAATTACTTTTACTAATAATTAGTATATTTGGTATACCAATTAATTCTATATTATTTAACATAATACCAAAATACTCTTTACTATCATAAAGAAGAGTGTCTATATTATAGTGTAGTAATTTTTTATAAATATATTCTGTCTTATTCTTTACTTCTGTTGAGGAATAAAAATTAATTGGTAATAATGCTACATTAAATGGAGCAATAATAGGTGGCCACTTTATGCCATATTGATCATTATTTTGTTCAATAATAGCTGCAATCAATCTTGTTATTCCTATACCATAACATCCCATAATTAATTCTGTTTTATTATTATCCTTTTTTACATAAGCTTTCATAGGATGGGAATATTTTGTTCCTAGCTGAAAAATATGTGCAATTTCTATTGCATTATTTTTAGTTAAGCCAGTAAAATTAATATTTGTATTACATAAATTTTTTATCTCAGGTAAAATTAAATCTTTACCCCAATTAACGTTTATTAAATATTCCTCAGGTATATTATTACTAGTAACAAAATTTTTCATATTAGCAACATCATAATCAATTATTATTGGTATTGACAAATTTAATACACCAATAATACTACTATTGATTTTTAATATACTCTTAATATCATTCTTAGTTGCTAACTCAATTGGTAATTTTAAATTTAGTATTTTACTAACATAAAAAAAATTTAATTCTTTATCTGCTCTAATAACTAAAGCTAATAGCGAACTATTATATTTTAGTAAATTACTATTCCGTATAATAATTACTTTAACTATCTTTTTTATAGATATATTTAATCTATTTGATAATTCATCTATAGAATTAATATTGGATACCTTTATTAATTTTAATTCTTTATAATTTTTAGTTTCACTACAATTATTAATTTTTCTAGCATAAAATTCATGAGATATATCTCCTCCAATAAATCCAGTATCTGCTTGAATAACTGAAAAATTAATTTTCATACGATTAAATATTTTTTTATATAAATGAAAAATCTTATTATACGTTTTTTGTAATGAAAATTTATTGGAATGAAATGAATAAGCATCTTTCATAATGAATTCCCTAGAGCGTATTACTCCAAAACAAGGCCTAATTTCATCACGAAATTTATATTGTATTTGATAAAAAATTATTGGTAAGTTCTTACAAGAACGAATTTCATTATTAACTAAATTTAATATTACTTCTTCATTAGTTGGTCCTAAAATATATTTTATTTGTTTGCGATCAATGATGGACATAATTTCTAAATTATCAATTGTTAGTCTACCACTTTCTTTCCATAAATATTCTGGTTGTATTATTGGCATTATTAATTCTATAGCACCTATGCTATTCATATATTTTTTAATAAGATTTACTACTTTATTTAAAACACGTACACCAATAGGTAACCAAATATAAATTCCTTTAGATGATTTACGAATCATACCAGAACGTAACATTAATTTATAACTAATACTTTCTATATTAGAAAAAATATTTTTACTTGTAAAAATTGGATATTTACTAATACGCATAATATTTAAATAAGTATTAATTAATAAATAAAAGTATTAATGATATTTTGATAGTATCAATATTTCAATTTAAATAAAACTATAACCATAATTATTTTTACAATAAATCAACTTGACATAATAAAAAAACAGTGTACGCTTTTTTATTTATGTTAATTGTTCTTTAACAGTAAATTGTGTAGGCACTTAAGATCAATAATAGTATTTAGATAGTAACAATAAAATATATAGTATAAGTTAATTACTTATTAAAATATGTTTTGTGTTACTGTCTTATAATAATTGAAGAGTTTGATCATGGCTCAGATTGAACGCTGGCGGCAAGCCTAACACATGCAAGTTGAGCGGCAACAGGAAAATTATATTATAATTTTTGCTGGCGAGCAGCGAACGGGTGAGTAATATCTGGGAATCTACCTAGTGGAGGGGGATAACTATTGGAAACGATAGCTAATACCGCGTAATATCTAATTGATCAAAGATGGGGATTTATATTTATTATTGTATAAACCTTTCGCCATTAGATGAGCCCAGACGAGATTAGCTAGTAGGTAAGGTAATGGCTTACCTAGGCTACGATCTCTAGCTGGTCTGAGAGGATGATCAGCCACACTGGAACTGAGATACGGTCCAGACTCCTACGGGAGGCAGCAGTGGGGAATATTGCACAATGGGGGTAACCCTGATGCAGCTATGCCGCGTGTGTGAAGAAGGCCTTAGGGTTGTAAAGCACTTTCAGTAAGGAAGAAGATTATAATACTAATAATATTATAATTTGACGTTACTTACAAAAGAAGCACCGGCTAACTCCGTGCCAGCAGCCGCGGTAATACGGAGGGTGCAAGTGTTAATCGGAATTATTGGGCGTAAAGAGTACGTAGACGGTTTATTAAGTTAGATGTGAAATACCTAAGCTTAACTTAGGAACGGCATTTAAAACTAATAAACTAGAGTTTCATAGAGGGGGGTAGAATTCCAGGTGTAGCGGTGAAATGCGTAGATATCTGGAGGAATACCAGTGGCGAAGGCGACCCCCTGGATGATAACTGACGTTCAGGTACGAAAGCATGGGGAGCAAACAGGATTAGATACCCTGGTAGTCCATGCCGTAAACTATGTCAATTTGAAGGTTGAATGTTTTTATTATTTAACTTTCGTAGCTAACGCGTTAAATTGACCGCCTGGGGAGTACGACCGCAAGGTTAAAACTCAAATGAATTGACGGGGGCCCGCACAAGCGGTGGAGCATGTGGTTTAATTCGATGCAACGCGAAGAACCTTACCTACTTTTGACATCCAAAGAATTTAACAGAGATGTTTTAGTGCCTTCGGGAACTTTGAGACAGGTGCTGCATGGCTGTCGTCAGCTCGTGTTGTGAAATGTTGGGTTAAGTCCCGCAACGAGCGCAACCCTTATTCTTTGTTGCCAGCGAATTAAGACGGGAACTCAAAGAAAACTGCTAGTGATAAACTAGAGGAAGGTGAGGATGACGTCAAGTCATCATGGCCTTTATAAGTAGGGCTACACACGTGCTACAATGGTGTATACAAAGAGAAGCAAACTTGTAAAAGTTAGCAAATCTCATAAAGTACATCACAGTCCGGATTGAAGTCTGCAACTCGACTTCATGAAGTCGGAATCGCTAGTAATCGTGGATCAGAATGCCACGGTGAATACGTTCCCGGGCCTTGTACACACCGCCCGTCACACCATGGAAGTGAGTGGCAAAAGAAGTAAGTAGTTTAACCTAATTAGTTAGGAGGGCTCTTACCACTTTGTGATTCATAACTGGGGTGAAGTCGTAACAAGGTAACCGTAGGGGAACCTGCGGTTGGATTACCTCCTTACTTATTAAGTAAATAATAAGTATATATCTTGAGTGTCTACATAAATTACTGTATAAATATAGGCTTGTAGCTCAGTTTGGTTAGAGCACACCCCTGATAAGGGTGAGGTCAGTGGTTCAAGTCCACTCAAGCCTAAAATAAAATAATTTTTGGGGCTATAGCTTAGTTGGTAGAGCATCTGTTTTGCACACAGAAGGTCAGCGGTTCAAATCCGCTTAGCTCCATTTTTTAAGTGTGGTGCGGTAGTTCAGTTGGTTAGAACATCGGCCTGTCACGCCGGGGGTCACGGGTTCAAGTCCCGTCCGCACCGTATTTTATTTATTATTAAATTATCTAAAATAGATATAAGGGATGTAGTTCAAATGGTAGAATATCAGTCTCCAAAACTGAATGCTAGGAGTTCGAATCTCCTCATCCCTGTTAAAAAACATCTTTTTTATTACGTAAAAATTTAAAATAACTAAAATTATTCATATCATTAGGAAACTTAATGAAGTTTTCTTCATAAAAACTATTAGTGCATTGTATAAATGGATTAATTATCCTCTCTAGATATAAAGAGGTTGGTAAACTTGGTATTTTATTTAAAATCATACGTTTAATTATTCTTCTATAGTGTTTTACTATAAACATATTATTTAATAGTGCTATATTATTAGCAATAATAAAATCTAAATTATTTATAGTGTATTCATGACTAGGAAATATTATAGTATTACTTGGTAATTTGTTAATTTTATTTAATGAATTAAACATATTTGTTATAGAACTATTAAATATTCTACCACAGCCAGCAGAAAATAATGTATCACCACAAAATAACCATGGATAATGATAATATCCAACATGATATTTAGTGTGACCAGGTAATGATAATACAGTAAATTTACATTGTTGTAATATACTAATAACATTATTATTTTCTATAGTATAATTATTAATATAATTAGTTTCTTTTGGACCATATACTGGTACTTGATAAATATTTTTTAATGCTTTTACTCCAGAAGTATGGTCATTATGATTATGAGTAATTAAAATTGCCACTAGGTGTAACTTATAAAGTCTTAAAAATTTAGTAACTAATGGTTCATTATTAGGATCAATAATTAAACATTTATTACCATTTATTACTAACCAAATATAATTATCAATTAAGGTACGTATTACTTTTATTTTTAACATAAAATATTTTTTCGTAGTTAGTATCTATTAAATATGGTTTATAATTAGCCATATAATAAGCTAATTTATCACAATAATTATTTTCATTACAAATACTATGGCCTTTAACCCAAACCCATCTTATTAAATAATTAGATTGTAAAAAAAATAATTTTTTCCAAAGATCAATATTTTTTATAATTTTATTTTTACTATTATACCAATTATTAGCTTTCCATATATGTATCCATTTTGTTATGCCTTGTTGTACATAAATACTATCAGTATATACTGTAATATTACTACTATTTAAGTGTAATACTGACCGTAATGATATAATAATACCAATTAATTCCATACGATTATTAGTTGTTAATCTATAACCACCACTAAGTATAATACTTTTATTTTTTAATTTAATTATAACTCCATATCCGCCTTTACCAGGATTATTGATACATGATCCATCAGTAAAAATATTAATATATTCTTGCATTTTATAAAAAAATCTAATATAAACATTAAAACTTAATTTTAGTAAATTAATTTGTAACATTATATATATTAAGAATATGATTAAACAAGTCTTTTTAGATATCGAAACTACTGGTATTAATAAAACAGGAAATAATTTTTATTATGGACATAAAATTATTGAAATTGGTGCTGTTAAGGTTATAAATAGACGTATTACAGATAAATGTTTTCATGTGTATTTAAATCCATGTAGATCTATAGATCAAGAAGCTTTTTCTATACATGGTATTAATATTAGTAAATTAATTGATAAGCCTAAGTTTTTAGAGATAGCAGATCAATTAATATCATTTATTCAACATAGTGATTTAGTTATACATAATGCTAATTTTGATGTTAGTTTTATTAACTATGAACTAAGTATGATAAATCATAGTATTAAAAATATTAATAATATTTGTAATATTGTTGATAGTTTAAAAATTGCTCGTACTTTGTTTCCTGGTAAGAAAAATAGTATTGATGCATTATGTGATAGGTATTGTGTGAGTAAAAATATTAGAATATTACATGGTGCTTTATTAGACGCAAAAATATTAGCTAATATTTTTTTACGTATGACTAGTAGTCAAAACGTTATACGTTTTGACTTTGCAAATAAAGATAAAATACATAAATCACACAAAATAAGTAACAAAAAATTAAAGATATTATGTGCTAATAAAGAAGAACAAATTTTACATGAACAACAATTAGATTTAATACAAAAAAATGGTTATTGTTTATGGAGAAATAAATAAAAATTTTATTATTTTAAATAGTTTATAAAAATATGAAATATAATAATTTAATTACAAATGAATTTAATAAATCAATAGAAGTTACTAAAAACTTTATTAAAGATACTAGTTGTTTAAATTTAATAGAATCTGCAGCAACTATGATAGTTAGTGCTTTTAAAAATGGAAATAAAGTATTGTCTTGTGGTAATGGTGGATCTCATTGTGATGCTATGCACTTTGCTGGAGAATTAGTTGGTCGCTATAGAAAAAATAGATTAGGATTACCCAGTAATAGTTATTTCTGATCCTAGTTATTTATCTTGTGTTAGTAATGATTTTGGTTATCATCAAGTATTTTCACGTTATATACAAGCAGTAGGTAATAAAAATGATATTTTATTCTGTTTGTCTACATCAGGTAGTTCAATAAATATTATTAATGCAATGCATGTTGCAAAAAGTAAAGATATGAAAATTATATTACTTACTGGTAAGATAAATAATTTAGTTAGTAGTATTACTGATATAGTAATATCAGTTCCTCATAATGGTTATGCTGATCGTATTCAAGAAATGCATATAAAGATAATTCATATTTTAGTACAAATTATAGAAAATGAATTATAATTATAATAATTTTGACATTTTAAGCTATTTCTTATTATGAAAAGAAAATATGTTGTTACTTGGGACATGTTACAAATGTATACTAGAATAGCTGCTAAAAGTCTTTTATCCACTAAATGGAAAGGTATTATTGCTATTAGTCGTGGTGGTTTAGTACCTAGTGCTCTACTAGCAAGAGAATTAGATATTCGTTATGTTGATACATTTTGTGTAGCTAGTTATTATTATGGTTATCAACATAATACTAATATAATTAAATATACACATCATAGTCATAATAATGGTGAAGGATTTATTATTGTAGATGATTTAACAGATACTGGTAATACTGCAAAACTTATAAAAAAAATATATCATAAAGCATATTTAGTAACTATTTTTGCAAAACCATTAGGACGTAGCTTTGTTGATAAATATATTATAGATGTACCACAAAATACATGGATAGAACAACCATGGGATACTGGAATAACTTTTATTCCACCAATAAAAGAAAAAAATAATTCTAAAAAATACCGACAATAGGATTCGAACCTATAACTTTTGTATTACGAATACACTGCTTTTCCAAATTAAGCTATATCGGCAAAACATTTAATATGTTTTATTATTTAATTTAAATAACTTACTAGCTTTAATTGCTTGTAATTTAGCTAAGGTTTTAGCTAATTCCAATGATAATTTTGTTTGTTGATTTATATTAGTACGTTTTTTCAGTAAAGATTCTATCTTAATTTTATTTTTAATAATTTCTTTTTCATTTAAATTATCAATATTATTAATTATTGAATCAGCAAGAATTAATACAATATTTGATTGAATTTCTAATATACTCTCAGGTAGATATATACATTTATTATTAAATTTATTACTATTAATATAAATTATTCCAGGTTTAGTGATTGTAATTAATGGAGCATGTCTAGCTAAAATAGTAAATTCTCCATCAACACTATTGATTATAACCTTATATACCATATCAGAAAATATTAAATTTTCTATACTAATAATAGTAAGTTGAAAACTAGTATACATAAAATTATTATAACGTCTTAAATATTTTTTATATCCGAAATACTACCAATCATATAAAACAATTGTTCTGGTATATGATCATATTTACCACTAATAATATTTTTTAGATCTTTTATAGTATTTTTAATTGATACATATTTTCCAGTTATTCCTGTAAAATTTTCAGCTACAAAAAATGGTTGTGATAAAAATCTATTTATTTTTCTTGCTCTAGATACTATTAATTTATCTTCTTCAGATAATTCATCAATGCCAAGAATAGCAATAATATCTTTTAAATCTTGATAACGTTGTAAAATTAATTTTACATCTCTGGCTGTATCATAGTGATCTTTACCAATTATATTAGGATCTAGTTGACGACTAGTAGAAGATAATGGATCAATTGCTGGATAAATACCTAAGGCAGCAATTTGTCTACTTAAAACAATTGTAGTATCTAAATGAGTAAAAGTTGTTGCAGGAGACGGATCTGTTAAATCATCAGCTGGTATATAAACTGCTTGAATAGATGTAATAGAACCATTTTTTGTAGAAGCAATACGTTCTTGTAATAGACCAATTTCTTCTGCTAATGTAGGTTGATAACCAACAGCTGAAGGTATTCTTCCTAACAAGGCTGACATTTCAGTACCAGCTAAAGTGTATCGATAAATATTATCTATAAAAAGTAATACATCATGACCATTATCACGAAATTTTTCTGCAATTGTTAATCCAGTAAGAGCTACTCTTAATCTATTACCTGGCGGTTCATTCATTTGCCCATATACTAATGAAACTTTATCAATAACATTTGATGCTATCATTTCATTATAAAAATCATTTCCCTCTCTTGTACGTTCTCCAACACCAGTAAATACTGAATAACCAGAGTGTTCAACTGCAATATTACGAATTAATTCCATCATATTAACAGTTTTTCCTACTCCAGCTCCACCAAATAAACCAACTTTACCTCCTTTTGCTAATGGACAAATTAAATCTATTACTTTAATCCCTGTTTCTAATATTTCATACTTATCATTTAATTCTTGAAATACAGGAGGCAATCTATGAATAGACCAATATTCTTGCGCATGTATTTCACCTTTCATATCTATTGGTTGTCCTAAAACATTCATTATTCTTCCTAAAGTTTTATATCCTACTGGTACTTCAATGGTATGCTGTAAATTAATAACATTCATACCTCTATGAAGACCATCAGAATATCCCATAGCAATACAACGTACTATTCCATCTCCTAGCTGTTGTTGAACTTCTAGAAATAAATCATCGTTATTATTTTCTATTTTTAGTACGTGATATATTTTTGGTATATACTTTTGATTAAATTCTACATCAATAATAGAACCAATTATTTGAATAATTTTACCATTAACCATATTATATTATACCCTTTTCACTTAATTAAATATTACCAGATATAATTTCATTTAATTCTTGTGTAATATTATTTTGTCTAGTCTGATTATAAATCAATTCAAGTTCTTTAGTTAAATTATCACAACTATTTTTAGCTAGTTGCATAGTTACCATACGAGATGCTTGTTCGCTTGTTAAATTATTTAATACACCTAAATATATACTTGATTCAATATAACAGTATATTAATTTATCTAAAATATTAACAATATCTGACTCATATATGTAACAATTACCTATTTTTGTATTATTAGTTCTAATAAATGGGATAATTCTAACTATTTCTGGTACTTGATTTAAAACATTAATAAACTTATTACTTGCTAAATAACAAGCATCTATTATACTACTATTATATAATGATATTATATTTTTTACTACTTGATTAATTTTTATTATTCTAAATTCTTCAGGTAGTAAATTATTATTTAAATTATTTATTTTAGCTAAAATTTCTATATTAAAATTAGAAAAAAAATTTATAGCTTTAGTGCCAACTAATATTAATTTAACATCTTTTCCTAATTTAATATGTTTATTAATATTAATTAATACTTTCCTAAAAAGATTAATATTTAATGTACCAACTAGTCCTTTTTCTGTAGAAATAACTAAATAGATAATTTTATCATAATTATAATTACTCATTATTTTTGGTTTATAATCTAAATTACTAGATAATAAATTATTCATAATATTTTTTATATTAATTAAATATTTACTAACAGATGATATCTTTATCTTCACTTTATTCATTTTAGTAAATGCTATCATTTCCATAGCGCTAGTAATTTTTTTAGTATTTTTAATACTATTTATTTTACTTTTAATCTCTTTAATATTAAACATATTAATTTAGTTAAATTATTTATAATAATTACTTTTAAAGTTACTTATAATATCATGTAATTTATTTTTTATACTATCATTATATACTAAGTTAGTATTAATATGTTCTATAAAATCATAATGATAATTATTAAAATAAGTTAATAACTTGTGTTCAAAGTTAGATATATTTTTTACTAAAACATCATCCAAATACTTATATTCTACTAAAAATAATACAATAACTTGTTGAGCCATAGAGTATGGATTATGTTGTAATTGTTTTAATAACTCAGTAATATTTTGTCCTTCTTTTATTTGTGCTCTGGTATTACTATCTAAATCTGAAGAAAATTGAGAAAATGCTACAAGTTCACGATATTGTGCTAATTTATTTCTTATTCCTTTTGATAAAAATTTTATTATATTAGTTTGAGCAGCACCACCAACTCTGGAAACAGAAATTCCTGGATTTATAGCAGGTCTAACTCCGGCATTAAATAAATTAGATTCTAAAAATATTTGCCCGTCAGTAATCGAAATTAAATTAGTTGGAATAAATGATGATACATCACCAACTTGGGTTTCAATTATTGGTAATGCAGTAAGAGAACCTGTTTTATTTTTAATTTTACCATTAGTAAATGTTTCTACATAATCAGTACTTACACGTGCAGCTCTTTCTAATAGACGAGCATGTAAATAAAATATATCTCCAGGATAAGCTTCACGACCAGGCGGTCTTCTTAACAATAATGAAATTTGACGATAAGCAATAGCTTGTTTTGATAAATCATCATATACAATTAATGCATTTTCACCAATATTACGAAAATATTCACCCATAGTACAACCAGTATATGGAGCTAAATATTGCAATATTGCTGGTTCTGATGCGTTAGCAACTACTATAATAGTATTATCTAATGCATGATGCTTTTTTAATATATTTACTGTATTTACTACAGTAGAAGCTTTTTGCCCAATAGCTACATATACACATTTAATACCACTATTTTTTTGATTAATAATACTATCAATAGCTAAAGTTGTTTTACCAGTTTGTCTATCACCAATAATTAGCTCTCTTTGTCCTTGACCAATAGGAATCATAGCATCAATAGCTTTATACCCAGTAAGCATTGGCTCACTTACAGATACACGATCAATTACTCCAGGTGCAGGAGATTCTACGTTACTAAAATATTCATATTCTAATTTACCAGAATTATCTATTGGTACACCTAATGCATTAATTACTCTACCTAATAATTTTCTACCTACAGGTACTTGTATAACTTTACCTGTAGTTTTCACTTTCATACCTTCTGAAATATCTAAATACGAACCCATTACAACAGCACTAACAAATTCTCTTTCTAAATTTAATACAATAGCAGAACTACCATTGGATAAAATAACTACTTCATTTAACATTACATGATCAAGACCATAAATACGAATAATACCATCAGCAACGTATATAACAACTCCTTCATCATATGTATTTATATTTAAATTAAACTGATCAATACGTTGTCTTATTAATGTACTTATTTCCATATTATTAAAATGCATTTCTAATCCTTAATTTTTTAAAAAATGTTCTAATTGATTTAAATGATTTAATATACTACCATCAAAAACAGTATTATTAATACGTAAAATAATTCCACCAATAATATTAGAATTAATAATATTATTTAATCTAATTTTATATTTTTTATCAGACAATATAGATAATATCTTATTACTAAGATTATCTTTTTGTTGTATACTAAGTTTTTTAACAGAAGTAACGTTAACGACAATTGATTTTAAATTTTTATTTTTTAAATATTTAAAATAAAATAATATACTAGGTAGAATATTAAATCGTTTGTTTTTAGATATTAAAAGTAAAAATGATTTACTTTGTGAGTTAAATATATCAACACATGTACTTATTATAATATTAATTATCTGATTATACAAAATTGGATGAGTAATTAATTTATATATTGAATTAGTATTAATTAATTTCACCAAAAATTCTAATATACTTTGCCAATAAGATATCATATTATTCTCTATCGCTATATCAAGAATTACTTGTGCGTATTTTCTAGCTATTAAACAATGATATTGATTTTTACTTTTCATACATTTATAATTTTATTTTATTTATTATTTCATCAATTATCACGTCATTAATTTTACAATCATTAATGTAATGACTAATTACTTTTTTTGTACTAGTTAATATTAGAGAATTAATTTGCTCATAAAGTAATTGTTTTACTTGATTGTAATTATTATTAATTTTAATGTCTGCTTGTGAGATAATATATTTATATTCTTTATCAGCTAATATTTTAGCATCATTAATAATTTTTTCTTCATGTTTATGAGCTAACTTAATAATGTTTTCAGCTTCTAATCTAGCATTTAATATAGTATCTGCTGCTATTTGTTTTGATTTAGCAACCTCTAATTTAGCTTGTTTAGCAAAATCTAAACCATCATTAATTTCTTTTTGTCTAGTTTCAATAATGTTTATTAATGGTGGCCATATATATTTCATACAAAATATAACAAAAATAACAAACGCCACAGTTTGTCCTATTATAGTAGCATTAATGTTCAAAATTATTACTCCTTTAAAATAATAATATAAAATAGTGACTATATTACAGTAAACATAATATACAAACTTAACCCAACAGTAATCATAGGTATAGCATCAATTAATCCCATTACAATAAAAAATTGCGTTCTTAACGTAGGAACTAGATCTGGTTGACGAGCAGCACTTTCTATAAATTTTCCACCTAATATTCCTATACCAACAGCAGCACCAATTGCTGCTAACCCAATCATAACAGCTACTGCTATATACATTAATTCTATACTGTGCATAATAATCTCCTTTTTTATTTTAATATAGAAATTACTCTTTTAATGCTGTACTAATATAAACTATAGTTAAAATCATAAAAATAAAAGATTGCAAAATAATTATCAAAATATGAAAAATAGCCCAAGGTACACTAATAACCCATTGAAACCACCATGGTACTAAACTAGTTATTAACATAAAAATTAATTCACTAGCATACATATTACCAAATAATCTTAAACTTAATGATATCGGTTTAGATAATAAATTAATCAATTCTAAAATTATATTTATTGGAAATAATATAATATTATTAAATGGATGAGTAATTAGTTCCTTTAAAAAACCTAATAATCCCTTATTCTTGATATAATAATACAATACAATAAAAAAAATACTAATTGCCATAGATGTAGTAATATTAATATCGGATGATGGTAATATACGTAATAATGGTATATTAAATAATTTATTAAAAATATAAGGTAATATATCTATAGGAATAATATCCATTGTATTCATTAAAGTAATCCATACAAATAGTGTTAATGATAATGAATAAATAAACGTATCATGTTTATTAGAAATATCTTTAACATTTTTTTGAATAAATAATACTGTTAATTCTACCAAAATTTGTAATTTATTTGGTTTACAATTATTAACATGAGATTTAATAACATATCTAAATATTAGAATAAAAGTTAAACCTAATAAAAAAGAAAACATTAATGAATCAATATTTATAACCCAAAAAGAATTAATAGGATTATTACTGTTAACAAGATTAAAATTTTTTAAATTAAATTGTAAATTACACAAATGATGATGTATATAATCATAAAAATAGTTATTGTTATCGTACGACATATTAATTACCTATTTTATCTTTATATAAAACATGAAAATATAAATTATATTAAATTAATATTCTAATATTAATAAATATCTCAAATATTAAGATTACCTATTATATAATAAACTATTATACAAAAGTATTATATATTTATATTTTTTTTAATTTTCTTAACCAAATTATTAATATGGTGATTGCTGTATGAGTAACCCCGGAAATTAATAATGCTTCTCTAATAGATTTAGGTTTATAAAAATTTAATTTATTAATTACTTCAGTAGATAATCCGTGTATATTGCTAAAATTAATGTCTTTAGGTATTAATATATTATTATATTTAGCTTGTTGACTTATTAATAATTTTTGTTTATTAATATAACCTTGATATTTAATTTGTATTTCTATTTGCTTGATAATTTCTTTATCTAATGACATAGATTTAAAAAATTTTAACTCTAATAATTTATCACAATTAATTTCAGATCTACGTAAAATTTCTTCTACATTTATTGGATTAGATATTGGTTTTGACAATATTTTATTAAAATCTTTTGCTAAAAAACTATTAGGAACTATATTTATGTTACGTAATTTTTGACGAATAACTTCTATAGTTTCCACTTTATTACAAAATTTTTGCCAACGTTTATTTGTTACTATACCTAATTTTCTTCCTATTTCTGTTAGACGAATATCAGCATTATCTTCTCTTAAAGAAAGACGATACTCAGCTCTAGCTGTTAACATACGATATGGTTCTGTAGTACCAAGAAAACATAAATCACTTAACAATACACCAATATATGCTTGATGTCTTTCTGGAAACCACCCATTTAAATCCTTAGTAAATCTAGCAGCGTTTATTCCAGCAATTAAACCTTGAGCAGCAGCTTCCTCGTAACCAGTAGTACCATTAATTTGTCCAGCCATAAACAAACCAGAAATAGATTTACTCTCTAATGTAAATTTTAAATTTTTAGAATCAAAAAAATCATATTCAACGGCATATCCAGGTCTAATAATATTAGCATTTTCTAACCCACTAATAGAATGAATTAATTGAATTTGTATGTCAATTGGTAAGCTAGTAGATATACCATTAGGATATACTTTTCTACTATTTAATCCTTCTGGTTCTAAAAATATATGATGTATATCTTTATCTTTAAATCTTACTATTTTATCTTCAATAGATGGGCAATATCTAGGACCAATACCATTAATATTACCATTATAGAGCGGGCTATGATGTAAATTATTTAAAATAATATTTTTAGTATTTATATTAGTATAAGTACAATAACATGGTAATTGCTTAGGATGTTGTTTAACATTACCAATATAAGAAAATACAGGTAACGGATTATCACTATACTGAACAGTTAAATTATTAAAATTTATACTATCTAATGTAATTCTAGGAGGAGTACCAGTTTTTAATCTACCAGCATAAGGTAACACATTACGTAGATATTGTGCAAAACTATTATCTATCTGTTCATTATATCGACCTGCCATATAATTATAATTTCCAATATGAATTACGCCATTTAAAAAAGTACCAAGTGCTAATATTACTGTTTTAGCATATATATTATCTAAATTAGTACATACACCAATAACACTATTATTTTTAATAATTAATTTTTTTACAGTTTGTTGTGATATAACTAAATGATCTTGTTTTTTTAAAGTATTAATTACTACTTTCTTATATAAACTACGATCTACTTGAGCTCTAGTAGCTTGAACAGCCGGTCCTTTACTACGATTTAGAATTCTAAACTGAATACCAGATAAATCTGTAGCCCTAGCCATAATTCC
Organism: Candidatus Lightella neohaematopini; assembly: GCA_025728345.1. GTDB lineage: Bacteria > Pseudomonadota > Gammaproteobacteria > Enterobacterales > Enterobacteriaceae > Lightella > Lightella neohaematopini_F. Next base: position 72,461 of record JAOBJT010000002.1, read on the forward strand.
ACCTAAAGCATCTATTTCTTTTACTAAATGACTTTTTCCCACCCCACCTATTGATGGATTACATGATAGTGATCCTATTTTATTTATATTACTAGTTAATAAAATTGTTTTACATAACAAACGTGACGTAACTAATGCGGCTTCTACTCCTGCGTTACCACCACCAACTACAATTACATCAAATTTTAAGTATTTCATTTTTTAAATAAAATATTAGTTATACTTAAATAAAATATATATAATAAACTAATAATAACATTACTTACTAAGTATAATAAAAATATTATTATAATATCATTAATTTATATTTAACTAGTAATTAAATAATATAAATTACATTAATTTTTAAATTAAAATATAAAATGAATAATAATAAACCAATTCTATATATAGTACCAACCCCAATAGGTAACTTACTAGATATAACCAATAGAGCTATATATACACTAAATAATGTTGATTGTATTATTACTGAAAATATTAAACATACTTGTTTTTTATTAAATCACTTTTCTATTAGAAATAGTAATCTGTATTTATTAAATCAATATAATGAATATAAACAAATTAATTATTTACTTACCATACTAAAAAAAAATAAAACTATGGCACTTGTATCTAATGCAGGTACTCCATTAATTAGTGATCCAGGATATAAATTAGTACACGAGTGTAAAAAATTAAATATAAATGTTATTCCATTACCTGGACCATGTGCAGCTATTACCGCATTATCAGCATCTGGATTACCAACAAATAAATTCTGTTATGAAGGTTTTTTATCATCAAAGAGAAAAAAAAGAATAAAACAATTAAAGTTACTATTATATGAACCACGTACTATTATAGTATATGAATCCACTCATAGAATAATAGAATTATTAGAAGATATAACGCAAGTTTTTGATGATAATCGTTATATAGTATTAGCAAAAGAATTAACTAAAATATGGGAAAATATTTATGGAGCTCCTGTAAATAAATTAATTAACTACATAAAAAATAATCATCTAAATATAAAAGGAGAAATAACCTTAATTATTCAAGGATATTCAGGGCCAAAAAATGTAAATTACACAAAAGCTTTAGAAATTTTTATAAAACTTAAGAAACTATTACCGCTGGATACATCATTATCCATAGTTAAATCAATATTTAAAATAAAAAGAAATATTTTATACAAAAATTTTATTAATTTTAACAAAAATAAGTAATTATGTTAAAATAATAAGCGTTGAGTTAGTTAGACAGTCGCTATTTATATAAAATAGAGGAAAGTCCGGACTCTTAGGGTAGAATGCCAGATAACATCTGGAAGATGAGAATCTTGAATAGTGCAACAGAAAATATACCGCTTTTTACAAGTTAAAAGTAAGGGTGAAATGGTGTTGGTAAGAGCACACCGTATGATTGGTAACAATCATAGCAATGCAAACTCCATTTAGAGCAAGGTCAAATTTAGGCATAAGATATTACCCATATCACGCCATGGTAGACCGCTTATGAATTATAATGTGAATTATAATCTAGATTAATGACTGTCCACGACAGAATCCGGCTTATTACTAACTCAATTTATTCTTTTTTTAAGATTAATAAAACTATAATAACAAGACTAATAATAAAAATTATTATTGGTATTATAGTTATTAGTAAAGTAATTAAGTATTTTAATGATGTATTTATTATTAAAGTATTTAATAAATAACCAATAAATATTAATATTGATACCCAACAGAAAGCACTAAAAAAATTAAATAATTGAAATAATTTATTGTGTTGTATATTAGATAATCCTATTATCATTGGTAATATAGTACGAATAAATACTATAAACCTACCTATTAATAATGCTAATAAACCATATTTATCAAGTATTTTGTAAGCTTTTTTTTGATACTTTTCCGGTATAAATAAAAGTTTATAATTCATTAATTTTTTATTTTTTAGCCATTTACCCTGCAAAAAACTAATCCAACTACCTAACCAAGCAGCTATAGTTAATAATACTAATACTAAAAATAAATTTATTATATTATTATAAGCTAGCGTACCAGTTAATAATAATAAACTATCTCCTGGTAAAAAAGTAGTTATTAATATACCATTTTCTAAAAAAATAATAATAAAAAATATTAAGTAAATAATCCAATGATATTTATAATAAAATATAATATATGAATATTTATGTAATACATAATAAATAAAGTTTTTAATCATATAATTTAATAACTAAATATTACATTAATTACACTAAATATATCATATTTTATTTATAATAATACTGATTATTATACTAATAATTAAAATAAACAGTATTGTTATTAAAGAAAATAAAGCTGACATATAAATATATTTCATTAATAAAATTTTTATACCAATAAAAATTAGAGTCATACCTAAACCATAATTTATATATAAAAAATATTTAGATATATATTCTAAAAAAAAGTAAGTAGTTCTCATACCTAACATAGCAAAAATGTTAGATGTTAAAATAATTAATAAATCATTAGTTATAGAAAAAATTACTGGGATACTATCACAGGTAAAAATAATATCACTTATTTCTATTGTAAGAAATACTACTAGTAATGGTGTTGCGAAAATGATACCATTTTTTTTTATAAAAAATTTTTTTTCATATAATTTACCTGTAATACGTAAATTTTTATATAACCAATTCATTATACTATAATTGGTAATAGTTTTTTTATTTTTAGGAACTAACATTTTTATTCCAGTAAATAAAATAAGTAGTCCAAATAAATATAATATAAATTGATAATAATTAACTATCCACTGATTAACTATTATAATTAATATTCGTACTAAAACGGCACTAAATGTTCCTATACTTAAGAGATAACGTTGTAAAAAACTAGGAATATTAAAATTTTTAAAAATGGTAAACCAAAAAAATAAATTATCTATAGACAATAATTTTTCTAATAAATAACTTACCAAAAACATTATAGCTTTTTTATTAGCTGTGATTAATCCGTGTGTATAAAAAAAATATATCCATAATACTATATTAAATAGTAAAGCAGATGCTATCCATAGTAATAACCAAAATAAAAGTTTAGATAATGAATTTTTTTGATTATTATCATTTGAAATTAGATATGTTTTACACATCACTATCTTAGTATTTGTACTTAAAGAAAATAAATTTATAATTTGTATTAAAAATTTTAATTATAATATATAAATATAAAGATTTACTTATATTGAATGAATAAAATAATAAATTTCTATTAGTCTTATTATATTTAGCCCCTGCTGGATTTGAACCAGCGACCTAGCGATTATGAGTCGCTTGCTCTAACCAATCTAAGCTAAGGGGCCAATAAAGTTACTAAGTATAATTCTAAAACATTTTTTTATATTTATTAATTTTTTATTAATCATCAAGGAAACTTTTTAGTATTTCTGATCTACTAGGATGTCTTAGTTTACGTAATGCTTTAGCTTCAATTTGTCTAATTCTCTCTCTTGTTACATCAAACTGTTTACCAACTTCTTCTAAAGTATGATCAGTATTCATATCAATACCAAATCTCATTCGTAATACTTTAGCTTCTCTATCTGTTAAACTTGATAGTACATGATTTGTTGCTATACGTAAACTTTCAGTAGTAGCTGAATCAATTGGTAATTCTAAAGATGTGTCCTCAATAAAATCACCTAAATGAGAATCTTCTTCATCACCTATAGGTGTTTCCATAGAAATTGGCTCTTTTGCAATTTTTAATACTTTACGAATTTTATCTTCTGACATAAACATACGTTTAGATAATTCTTCCGGAGTTGGTTCTCTACCTATTTCTTGCAACATCTGCCTAGATATACGATTTAATTTATTAATTGTTTCTATCATATGAACTGGAATACGTATGGTTCTAGCTTGATCAGCGATAGATCTAGTAATAGCTTGTCTAATCCACCAAGTAGCATAAGTAGAAAATTTATAACCCCGACGATACTCAAATTTATCAACTGCCTTCATTAATCCAATATTACCTTCTTGTATTAGATCCAAGAATTGTAATCCTCTATTGGTATATTTTTTAGCAATAGATATAACTAATCTTAAATTAGCTTCTATCATTTCTTGTTTAGCTCTACGAGCTTTTGCTTCACCTATTAATATTCTTCTATTAATGTCTTTTATTTGTTTAATAGTTAAACCTGTCTCTTTTTCAATATCATTTAATTTATTTATACTACAATATATTTCTTGATCAACTTTATGTAACTTTTTTACCCACGGTTGATTCATGGATAAGATTCTATTGAACCAACTATTACTAAATTCTACATTGGAAAATAAATGACTAAATATTTTTTTTGGTATTTTACTTACTTCAACAAATAATTTAATAATTGATTGTTCTTGTATATTAATTCTATCAATAATAGAACGCATATTATTTACTAAATAATCAAATTGTTTTGGCACTAATCTAAATTGCTTAAATATATCTGATAAATTCATTATTTCTTTAATCGAGTTAACATGATTACGTCCAAAATGTTTAATAACATTTTTAGTAATTTTATACTGATTTTTTAACGTTACAAATTTTTTGTGAGCTAACACTGGATCTATAACACTATCATCCACATTATCTTGAATATAATTATACTCATCATCAATAACAATATTTTTTGATACAAGATCGTTACTAACTAATTTTGCTGTTATTTGTTTATCAACACAATTAAAATCTATAAAACCAGTAATTAAATCAGATAATTTAACCTCACCAGCTTTTACTCTATCGTATTGTTCTAATAAATATGTAATTGCTTCTGGATATTCTGCTACTGTAGATTGTACTTGATGAATACCATCTTCAATTCTTTTAGCAATATCAATTTCACCTTCTCTAGTTAATAATCCAACAGTGCCCATTTCTCTCATATACATACGCATTGGATCATTAGTTTGACCAATTATATCTGATTCATGATTGTTAATTTGACTACTATTATCTATATTACAAGATTCTATTTGTGTTAACAAATTATCATTTGTTGATGGTTCTTCTATTATTTGAATACCCATATCATTTATCATTTGCATAATATCTGTAATTAATTCTGAATTAATTATATTTTCAGGTAAATAGTCATTAATATCAGTGAAGGTTAAATAACCTTGTTCTTTACCGCGTATAACTAATTGTTTAAATTGTAAGTGTTCCATAAAATTAAATCCATAATATTTAAACACAAATTTAATTAGTTAATTATCAACTATTATAAATTATATTTATGATACAAATAATTTTTATTAAAATAAAGATAATTATGATAGTATTATTTATGTTGTGCTAGTTTTAAATTTAAAGACCATAATTCTAATCTTTCTTTATAACTTAATTTATTTAATCTATCACGATTAATAAGATTATTATATTTTTGTTCTACTATAGAATAATTTAGTTTATCTAACATTTCTACAAAAGTATCTTCAATTAAATTATGTTTAATCATATGATTCCATATAGCTAATTTTTCTAATTTTTCAAAAAAATCACTATGTCTATAGTATTCTAATAATTGGTTAGTAGATAAATTAGATTTGGCATTGCATGTATTAACTAACATAGTAAATAAAATTATGTCAGAAGAACTAGTATTACTTAATTCATCTAAATTCTTAACAAGAACAGATAATTTTGGTTTTTGTATTAATAAACTTATTAATATATTAATATAATTATATTCTATTATATTTACTTTTAAGAAGTTATTATTTTTATATTTCTTATAATTAAATAGTAATTTTTTTAAATAATTATAATCCATAATACCAATTTTTTTACCTAGTTCATATATTAAAGAAACACGTATTACTTCACCAGGTATTTTATTTATTAATAATAAAGCTGAATAAATTAGTTTAATACGTGAATTTATATTATTTAAATCAAATTTAAATGATAAAACACGAAATAATATTTCTAACAATGAGTATGCTTGTTTAATTAATAATTTAAATTTATTAGCACCTATTTTTCTAATTAGTGTATCTGGATCAGTACCTTTAGGTAAAACAATAAAACTTATTTGCCTATTATTTGTTAAATATGGTAAACTTAATTTTAATGATTTCCACATAGCACAGTATCCAACTTTATCTCCGTCATAACAATATATTATATGATTAGTATGATTATAGAGTATTTTAATTTGATTATCACTTATTGATGTTCCTAATATTGATACTACATTTTCAATATTAAATTGTCTTAAAGTAATAACATCTATAAATCCTTCAACGATAATTAGCTTATTTAATTTATATATACTTTTTTTTGCTTCATATAGACCATATATGTTATCTTTTTTATGAAAAATAATATTATCATTAGAGTTAATATACTTTGGATTAATATTATTATTAATAATTCTTCCTCCAAAAGCAATTACTTGTCCATTTATATTTTTGATTGGAAAAATAATTCTATTATAAAATTTATTGTATAATTGTCCATGTTTATTAATATTTAAAATACCTAGTTTAATTAATATAGATCTATCTTCTGCATTAAAGTTAAAATATTTATTAATTTCATACCAATTAAATGGAGAAAATCCTATTTCAAAATATGAAATAACATAATTATTTAATCCTCTAGATTTTAAAAAATTTATTGCATCTTTTGATATTTTATCACGTACTATTTTATGATAGTAGCCATTAATTTTATTTATTATCTCATATAATTTAATTCTTTTTTTTATTCTAAAAGATTTATTTTTATTGTAATTTTCATATGGTACTTCTAAATTAAATAAATTAGATAATTCTTCAACAGAACTAATAAAATCTAATTTATCATAATTCATTAAAAAATTTATGACATTTCCTTTAGCATTGCAACCAAAGCAATAATAAAGTTGTTTTTCCTCACTTACTAAGAATGATGGGTTATTTTCTATATGAAACGGACAAAGAGAAAAAAAATTTTTTCCTTTCTTCTTTAAATTTATTCTTGTACCTATTACATCAATTATATTAACCTGTGATAATAACTCATTTATAAATAAATTAGGTATATATTTATTCATTTAAAATAAATAATTATATAAAAAAATTAAAATAGTTAATACTTATTAATTTTATTAAATTTAGGGTTCTCTCTTAATAATTTTTTTATATGTCTTTTTATTGCAGCTGCTTTTGCTCTTTTACGTTCAGACGTTGGTTTTTCATAAAATTCACGTCTACGTACTTCTGCTAAAATACCAGCTTTTTCACAAGATCTTTTAAATCGTCTTAACGCAATGTCAAATGGTTCATTATCACGAACTTTAATTACAGGCATAATACTGTCCTTCAATATTAGAAAATATTCTATATGAAAATTCTTAATAATACTAGAAATAATAAATATATTAATATAAACTTACCTAAGTTAACAATAATTAAATAGTAAATTATATTATTTATTTATAATAAAGTATATGCGTATTTTAGGTATTGAAACATCTTGTGATGAAACTGGTGTGGCTATTTATGATAGTAAATTAGGTGTATTAATAAATAATATATATAGTCAAATTAGTACTCATAGTAAATATGGTGGAGTAGTTCCAGAACTAGCAGCACGTAGTCATAATGAAAATATTATATCTTTAATAAAAGATGCTTTATTAAAAACAAATTCTTCTAAAAATAATATTAATGGAATAGCGTATACAGCTGGACCAGGATTAGTTGGTTCATTGTTAGTCGGGGCATCGATAGCTAAGTCACTAGCTTATGCTTGGAATATTCCTGTTATTACAATAAATCATATGGAAGGACATTTATTATCTCCAATGTTAAATAATAATAAGTTGTCTTTTCCATTTTTGGCATTATTAGTTTCTGGAAAACATACTCAATTAATTAGAGCTAATAATATTGGTGATTATAATCTATTAGGTGAGTCATTAGATGATGCTGTTGGTGAAGTATTTGATAAAATTGCAATAGCTTTAGGATTAAAATATCCAGGTGGATTATCATTATCAATGCTAGCTGATCGTGGTTTTTCAAATAAATATACTTTTCCTAAACCATTAATTAATAAACCAAATTTAATGTTTAGTTTTTCTGGTTTAAAAACATCAGTAATTAATACAATTTATAGTTTATCTAATATTAATTATCAAGATAAAGCTAACATAGCTAGATCTTTTGAAGACACAATAATAGAAATATTAGTAAGTAAATGTGCTAAAGCAATACATACAAGTAAACTAAAAAAATTGGTAATAGCTGGTGGTGTAAGTGCAAATAATAAATTAAGATTTCATTTACATAGCATGATGAGTAAAAAACAAGGAATATTATTTTATCCTAATAAAGAACTGTGTACAGATAATGGTGTAATGATAGCTTATGCTGGATTATTACATCTAAGAAATGGTAAATATAATAATTTAGAAACATCAATAAATCCTAATTGGCAGATATATTCTATTAATTATAATTAAAAAATTCATGGACATAATTTATATAGAAAAATTAATAGTAATAACTAAAATTGGTATATATAATTGGGAAAAAATTAACTTACAAAAATTAATTATTGACTTAAAAATTGGTTATGATGGATCTTTAATAAGATATGACAAATATAGTAAGTATTTTATAGATTATAAAATTATTAGTAATGAAGTAATGTTAATAACAAATAATAAACACTTCTACTTAGTAGAACAATTAGCAGAATATATCGCAAAATATTTAATAAAAAAGTTTAATTTATTTTATATAAAGATAAAAATTAGCAAGCCAAATGCTATACCTAATGCATCAAATGTTAGCATAATAATAAAAAGATATAATAAAAATAATTAGTTTTAATTATGAAAATAAACTACTTATTTTTGAGATGGATTATAAAGAATATATTAAAATAATTATTTTAGGTATTGTTGAAGGTATAACTGAATTTTTACCAGTATCTTCTACTGGTCATATGATACTAGTTAGTGATTTATTAAATTTTAATAGTAATAGAATAAAAATATTCGATATTGTAATACAATTTAGTTCTATTATTGTTGTGATGTTTTTTTTTAAAGATACGTTAATAAAAATAATTAAACAAATTATTAATAAATCTAATAGTAAAAATATTAATTTTTTTATTGGTCATATTATAGTATGCTTAATTCCTATTGGAATTTTAGGTTTATTTTTTCATAGAAAATTAGAACAGTTAAGTAATATTAATAATATTATTTTGTCATTACTATGTGGTAGTATTACTTTAACAATCAGTGAATTTTTAAAACCTAATAAGTTGATAAATCGTATTAATTACTTACAAGCCTTTATTATTGGCTGTATTCAGTGCTTATCACTGTATCCTGGATTTTCAAGATTAGGAACTACTATTTTTAGTGGTTCATTATTAAAAATTAATCGTTGTGTAATTATAGAATTTTCTTTTATAATGTCTATACCTTTAATATGTAGTACATCAATACTATCTATTATAGATAATATTAAATTACTAAAATTATCAGATATTCCAATATTAATAATTGGTATGTTAACTACATTTATAGTTTTAATGATAATTGGTAAAAAATGTTTACTATTTATTAAATATAAATCACTAAAGTTAATTATAATATATAGACTTATAGTGATGACAGTAATTTATTTTTACTTTAATTAATTAGCTCTATAAATTAATTTTCCATTTATTTAATAGTAATAAACGTCTTTTTGTTAGTTCATAACTAATATTTTTCCCTGTAAATCCATCTTTTATTACTACATTAGCTTTTAAATTTTTTACTATACGATAAGCATCAAGTATTAAATCGTATATATTCCACATATAGTTCTTAAATTTTATGCAAACACTATAATTAGCTTTACTAATTAGTATAATTTGATTAATTCTATCTGTGCAATCTTTAATACCCATACGATTAAACATATTTAATATATCGTTAATATTTAGATTATTAATATTTATTAATGTACTGTAACAGTCATTAATAATTTTAAGTAAATTAAATAGTTTATTAGGTAATTTTAATCTTTTATGCATAAGATAAATTACATCTGTTTCTTTATTTTTAATTAATGAGTTATTTAATAATGGTAAATTAAAACATAAAGTAACGAAACGTGTATTAATATTACTTGACATTTTTACACTATTAGATAAAGCTAGTAATGCATAATCACCAGCATTTACAAAGTTTTTGCATTTTAAAAAAATTTTTTTACTAAATAAACTATATATTTCCGGAAATATGACATTTAGTGCTTTACATTTTTTTAAAACAGTAAAAAATATATGTGGACTTTTAGTTGATAAAGCTAATACAGTTTCTTTCCAAATTCTTTCTGGAGATAACGTAAATAATTCTCTTCTCATTTGTTGCATAATGTTTAACGTTTCTGGAGCAATAGTAAAATTTAAATAAGCAAATCTAGCAGCAAAACGAGCTACTCGTAATACTCTAAGTGGATCATCTTTAAATGATTCAGATACATGTCTAAGTATACGTAATTTAATATCTTTTCTTCCATTATATGGATCAATAATATTACCATCCTTATCTATTGCCATAGCATTAATTGTTAAATCACGTCTGAATAAATCTTCTTCAACAGTAATTAGTGGAGAGGTATAACAATTAAAACCCTTATGTCCAAAACCGGTTTTTTTTTCTTTACGTGCTAATGCATATTCTTCCTTGCTATTTGGATGTATAAAAACTGGAAAATCTTTACCTACTTGATAGTATCCTTTAGACAATAAATACTGAGGTGTTACTCCAATAATCAACCAATCTTTTTCTTTTACTGGTATATTTAATAACATATCTCTTACTGCACCACCAACTAAATATTTTTTTAATTTTACAATCATAAATGCTAAATTTTAATATATAATAATGTTAGTATAATAACTTATAGTCTATAATAAATTAAATACTATATAATAATTAAATTTATAAATATAATAAGATGTAAGAATTTTATGTTAAAACAAATTGTATCAAATTTTAATAATATTAATATATTAGTTATTGGTGATATTATTTTAGATAGATATTATTACGGGGTGAACATTGGTAATTCATCAGAATCACCAACACCAATAATTAAAGTAAATAATGTTCAGGAAAAACCAGGTGGTGCAGCAAATGTTGCAATTAATATATCTAATTTAAAGGGTAACGTAAATATCATTAGTTTATCCGGTTACGATTATGCATCAAAATATATTAAAAATAAACTAATTAGTAATAATATTAAGTGTGACTTAATTAAGGTAAAAAATTATAATACCGTTATAAAATCTAGAGTTATATCAGATAGTAATCAAATAGTAAGATTAGATTTAGAAAATAAAATTAATTATTTTAAATCATCAACAATGATTAAAAAAATTAGATTAATTTTACCTAATGTAAATATGTTAGTGTTATCAGATTATAATAAAGGTACACTATCATCAGTTAAAGAAATAATAAAATTAGCGCGTAATCTTAACATTCCTATTATAGTTGATCCAAAAGGTAATAATTATGATAAATATAATGGTGCTAATATATTAACGCCAAATATTTACGAATTTCAAAAAGTTATTGGTAATATCTGTTATAGCAATGATGATATCGTATTTTATGGGCTAAATATTATTGAAAAATATAATTTATCAGCTTTGTTAATAACTCGTGATAAACATGGGGTTAGTTTAATACAACCAAATAATGATCCATTACATATTCCAGCAATACAAAATAAAAATATATTTAATGTAGTTGGCGCTGGTGATTTAATTATTAGTATTCTAGCTCTTTTATTATCAAGTAATGTTAATATTAAAGATGCATGTATATTATCTAATAAAGCTGCTGGATTATTAGTTAGCAAAAATAATTATTTTAATATAAAACTAGAAGATTTTATCAGTTTAATTTAAAATAGGAACTGGTATTTATATCTATCATGTAAATAAGTACTATAAATTTTATACTATTATAGTATTATAATTATTTTAAATTTACATAATAATTATTTATAATTATAGTTAATATTATTAAAAAATATCTTATGAATTACATACTTAATAAGTATTTTGGTAAGCCAATACAACGTGTTATAAATGCTATTAGTTCTTTTAAAAGAGGTAATGGTGTATTAGTTATTGATGATGAAGATCGTGAAAATGAAGGTGATATTATATTTTCTGCAGAAAATATAACTGTACAACAAATGGCTTTTACTATACGTCATGGTAGTGGAATAGTATGTTTATGTTTAACAGAAGAGAGAAGAAAACAATTAGATTTGAATATGATGGTAAAAAATAACAATAGTCGTTATCAAACTGCATTTACAGTTACAATAGAAGCAGCTTATGGAGTGACTACTGGTGTTTCTGCAGCAGATAGGGTTACTACTATTAAAGCCGCCATTAAAGATGATGCTAAACCATCTGATTTAAATAGACCTGGTCACGTATTTCCTTTATTAGCAAAAAATGGTGGAGTATTAACTAGACGGGGACATACTGAAGCTACTATAGACTTAACTATTTTGGCTGGATTAAAACCATTTGGAGTATTATGTGAAATTGTTAATGAAGATGGTACTATGGCCCGTACTCCAGATATTATAAATTTTGCTAATAAATTTAATATACCAGTGATAACAATTAATGATTTAGTTAATTATCGTAAAAATAATACATAAAAATTTTATGATTGCTTTGTTAAGAATTATAATAATTTTACCCTATTTTATTTTTATATGCATTTACGGTATTTTTTATTGTTTAATTAAATTTAAAAATAAAAATAATGTTATGCTAATTAGTAGATTATTTAATAAGATATCAATTCTATTAGGTGTAAAAATAAGAATATATCAATATAATAGATTAATTAATAATGATAATTGTGTATACATTGCTAATCATCAAAATATCTATGATATATTTATTGCTTCATGTATTATACAAAATAATACTGTAACTGTAGGAAAAAAAGAAATAATTTTTATCCCACTATTTGGAATATTATATTGGTTAAGCGGTAATATTCTCATCAATAGAAATACTAACTATAGTAGTTTTAATAATTTAAATAATATTGTGAATAGTATAAAAAAACGTAATGTTTCAGTATTAATTTTTCCTGAAGGTACACGTAGTAATAGTAAAAAATTATTACCATTTAAAACTGGTGCTTTTTATATTGCAATAAATAACAATATGCCCATTGTACCAATATGTATATCTAATACTAATAATATTAGATTAAATCGTTGGAATAATGGTATTATTACTATCTATATTTTACCTAAAATAATAGTTAGTAGTTATAAAAATAAAAATTTAAGAGAAATAACTAATCAATGTTTTAAACAGATGAAAAATAAATTAACTAGCATAAATAATATTAGAAAGTATTAATTTATATTTGTATAATTATATTGGTTATTGGTGTACAGATACATGGTAAAATTTCATTCTTTTGAATAAAGATAGTGGGTATTTTTAAATATTTTACTTTTCCTATTAGTAATTTTAATTTACATAAACCACATTGACCCGATTTACATTGATATTGAATATTAACATTATTTATTTCCAATGTATATAATAAAGAAAAGTGTTCCTTATAGGAATATAATAATATATTACTAGAGTATAAATATATTTTATAAACCATTATTAAATTTTTATAACTTAAAATTACTTAATTCTTTATAATTAATTTCAGAATCTATTTGTCCAACTAAATATGAACTAACTTCTACTTCTTGTGGGGCTACTTGTACATTATCAGACATTAACCAATTATTAATCCATGGAATTGGATTATAATTAATATTAAATATTGGTTTAAAACCAATAGCTTTCATTCTAATATTAGTAATATATTCAATATACTGACATAGTATTTCTTTATTTAATCCAATTATACTACCCTTGCAAAATAAATAATCTACCCATTCTTTTTCCTGTTGAGCCACTAAAAAAAATAAATTATTACTTTTTTTTCTACAACTGTAAGCAATATCAGACATTTCTTGATCATCTTCACCAGAATGAATTAAATTTATTATATACTGTGTTCCAGTAACATGTAATGCTTCATCTCGTGCAATAAATTTAATTATTTTCGCATTACCTTCCATTAATTTTCTTTCAGCAAATGCAAAAGCACAAGCAAAACTAACATAAAATCTAATTGATTCTAGAGCACAAATACTAATTAAACATAAATACAATTTTTCTTTTAAGATTCTTAAATTAATTATTACTTTATTACCATTAATATAGTGTATACCAGTACCTAATAAATTATAGTAATGAATAAAATTAATTAATTCATCATAATAAAATACAATATTTTTAGATCTTTTTAAGATTTCTTTATTAGATATTATATTATCAAAAATTAATGATGGATCATTAATAATATTCCTAATGATATGTGTGTATGATCTAGAGTGAATAGTTTCATAAAATGACCATGTTTCTACCCATGTTTCTAACTCTGGGATTGATATAATCGGTAACAAAGAAACGGTAGGACTACGACTTTGTATAGAATCTAATAATGTTTGATATTTTAGATTACTAAGAAAAATATGCTTTTCTTTCTCTGATAAAGTTAAATAATCTATTCTGTCACGAGAAATATCAATTTCTTCAGGTCTCCAAAAAAAAGATAATTGCTTTTCAATTAATTTTTCAAAAAAAACATATTTTTGTTGATCAAATCTAGAGATATTAACAGGTTTACCAAAAAACATTGGTTCTATTAATTGATTATTTTTTAATTGAGAAAATACTGTATATAACATAATTTATTTACCTAATCTATAAATTAATTTTTTAAATTTTACAAGCACCACTATCACAATCATTATTATTTGTTAATGTTTGATTTAAAATATTTATATTATTATCACGTGTATTTTGATAGTATAAAGTTTTTATTCCTAATTTATAAGAAATTAATAAATCTTTTATTAATTGTTGCATAGGTATTTTACCAGATGAAAATTTACTAGGATCATAATTAGTATTAGTAGAAATTGATTGATCAATAAATTTCTGCATAATACTAACTAATTTTAAATAACCATAATTATTAGGTAAATTCCATAATAATTCATAGAAGTTATGTAATTTAATTGCTTCAGGTATAACCTGTTTTAGTATACCATCTTTTGATGCTTTAATTGTAATGAAACCCCTTGGTGGCTCTATACCATTTGTAGCATTTGAAATTTGTGAAGAAGTTTCAGATGGCATAATAGCAGACAAGGAAGAATTTCTTAAACCGTATTTTTTAATGTTTTTACGTAATTCTTCCCAGTTGTAATATAATGGTTCATTAACTATACTATCAACATCCTTCTTATAAGTATCTATAGGTAAAATACCATTATAATAATTTGTTTCATTAAACCAAGAACACATACCTTTTTCTTTTGCTAAATCACAAGATGCTTTTAATAAAAAATATTGTATAGCTTCAAATGTACGATGTGTTAATTTATTAGCGCTACCATCAGAATAGCGAACGCCATTTTTTGCTAAATAATATGCAAAATTAATTACTCCAATACCTAATGATCTTCTATTTATAGTACTAATTTTTGCTGCAGGAATTAGATAATGTTGATAATCTATTAACTCATCTAATGCACGAACAATTAACACTGATAATTCACTAAAGTCATTTAAATCTTGTATTTCTCCTAAATTAAATGCTGATAAAGTACATAATGCTACTTCACCATTATTATCATATATATCTTCTAATGGTTTAGTTGGTAAAACTATTTCTAGACATAAATTAGATTGTTTAATCGGAGCAACTTTTGGATTAAATGAACTATGAGTATTACAATGATCAACATGCTGTATATATATTCTACCAGTAGATGTTCTTTCTTTCATCATTAAAGAAAATAATTCTCTAGCTTTAATACAGCCATGACGAATTTTTTTATTTTTCTCATACTCCTCATATAAATATTTAAATTTTTTTTGATCAGAAAAAAATGCATTATATAAATCTGGTACATCAGAAGGACTAAATAAAGTTATGTACTTATCATCAATTAATCTTTGATACATTAGTTTATTTAATTGTACACCGTAATCTATATGTCTTACTCTATTAGTTTCAATACCTCTGTTATTCTTTAAAACTAGTAAGTTTTCTATTTCTAAATGCCAAATAGGATAAAAAATAGTAGCAGCTCCACCTCTTACACCACCTTGTGAACAGGACTTAACTGCTGTTTGAAAATGTTTATAAAATGGTATACAACCAGTATGAAATGTTTCTCCTCCTCTAATAGGACTACCTACAGCTCTTATTCGACCAGCATTTATACCTATACCAGCTCTTTGTGATATATATTTCATAATAATACTAGATGTTGCATTAATTGAATTAATACTATCATTACATTCAATTAGTACGCATGAACTAAATTGTTTTGTTGGTGTACGAACACCTGACATAATAGGGGTAGGTAAAGAAATTTTAAATGTAGATATTGCATCATAAAATTTTTTTATATAATCTAAGCGATTTTTTTTATTGTAATTAGAAAACAAACAAGCAGCTATAAGAATATATAAAAATTGTGCACTTTCATATATTTTTCCAGTAACTCTATTTTGTACTAAATATTTGTTTTCTAATTGTTTTATTGCTACATAAGAAAAGTTCATATCACGATAATGATCTATAAAATTATTCATATGTTCAAATTCATTAATATCATAATAATCAATAATTTTTTTATCATATTTACCTAAATTAATTAAATTTATAACATGATCATATAATTTAGGTGGATTAAATTTACCATATGCTTTTTTTCTTAAGTTAAACATTACTAATCTTGCTGCTAAATACTGATAATCAGGATATTTATAAGATATTAAATCAGCAGTTACTTTTGTTAAAATTTCGTGAATATCAATAGTTTTTATGCCATTATACAATTGTGTATAAGAATAGTGCTCTATTTTTTTTATTGAAATATTATTTAATCCAATAGATGCTCTATTAATAACTCGTTTAATTTTATTAAAGTTAATAAGTTCTTTATCACCATTTCGTTTAATTACTAACATAATATAATTAATTACATAAATTATTTAATAATTTTAATATTTTAATAAATTGTTAATTACTTAAGTAGATAAGAATTAATATTGACGTATAGTATAAACTATATAATTAACGTTAATATTTTTCGACAAATAAAAATTTCTAGTTAATGGATTATATTTTATTCCTATAATTCCTTTTTCATATAATGTTGTTTTATCTATCCAACTAAGTAATTCAGATGGTTTAATTAATTTATTAAAATTATGTGTACCCTTAGGTATGAAACTTAATATGTTTTCTGCTATTAGAATTGAAAGTAACCAAGATTTAAAATTACGATTTATTGTAGAAAAAAATACTTTTCCTCCAGGTTTAACTAATTGAGCACATTGATTAATTAATTTAATTGGTTGATTTATATGTTCTAATACTTCCATACAAGTAATAATATCATACATATTTTTATGACTACTAGTATGTTCTTCAATAGTTTGTTGAATATAGTTTATTTTTAATTTATTAATACCCATATGAGATTTAGCTATATTAATTAGTTTACTACTAATATCTATACCAGTAACATTTGCGCCTTCTAATGCCATACTTTCTGACAAAATACCACCACCACATCCAACATCTAGTATATTTTTATTATTTAAATCATCTACATTCATTATAATATAATGTAAACGTACAGGATTAATTTTATGTAATAATTTAAAATTACCATTGATATTCCACCAATCATCAATATTATAATTAAATGTATTTGTATTTTTATAATTTCTATAATTATTAATCATATAAAATTATTAAACTAATATTTTTAAATGTAATTTTTATAAAATTAATATAACATATTATATTTAATTTTTAATATAATATTTATATTAAAATAAATATCAATAATTAATATTAAGATATTAAGGATTATATTTATGTCAAATTCTAATAATAAACTTATAAAAATTAATATTGAAGAAGAACTAAAAAATTCTTATTTAAATTATGCTATGTCGGTTATTATTAGTAGAGCTTTACCAGACGCTAGAGATGGATTGAAACCAGTACATCGTAGAATATTATTTGCTATGTATAAGTTAAATAATATATATAATAAACCGTATAAAAAATCTGCTCGTATTGTTGGTGATGTAATTGGTAAATATCATCCTCATGGTGATATTGCTGTGTATGATACTATAGTACGTATGGCACAGTCATTTTCACTTCGTTATTTATTAATAGATGGACAAGGTAATTTTGGATCAATAGATGGTGATTCAGCAGCAGCTATGAGATATACTGAAGTTCGTATGACTAAATTAGCTAATGAATTACTAACTGATATAGAAAAGGATACTGTTAATTTTATATATAATTATGATAACACAGAAAAACTTCCTGAAGTTATGCCAACTAGAATACCTAATCTATTAATTAATGGGTCCTCAGGCATAGCTGTTGGTATGGCAACTAATATTCCACCTCATAATATTTCTGAAGTAATTAATGGATGTTTAGCTTATATTAACAATGAAAATATTTCTAATGAAGATTTAATACAGTATATTCCCGGACCAGATTTTCCTACAGCTGGCATTATTAATGGGAAACAAGGTATTATTAATGCATATCGTACTGGTAGAGGAATTATATATATTAAAGCAAAAACTAATATAGAATTAGATAGTAAAACTGGTAGAGAAAATATAGTTATATATGAAATACCTTATCAAGTTAATAAAACTCGTTTAATTGAAAAAATTACTGAATTAGTAAAAGAAAAAAAAATAGATGGTATTAATAATTTACGTGATGAATCTGATAAAGATGGTATGCGTATAGTAATTGAGGTAAAAAGGGATAATAGTGGTCAAATAGTATTAAATAATTTATATTCTTTAACTCAATTACAAACATCATTTGGTATTAATATGGTTGCTTTGTATCAAGGTAAACCAAAAATAATGTCTTTAAAGGACATGATATCTATTTTTATAGATCATAGACGTGAAATTATTACTAGACGAATAAATTTTGAATTACAGCAAGCTTATAATACAATTAATTTTTTGGAAGCAATGATTATAGTAGTATTTAACGTTAACTTAATTATTGATATTATCAAAAAATCCAATACTAGTAGTGATGCAGTTAATACTTTAATTAATAAATCATGGCAATGTAGTTTTTTCGTTGAAAAAAATATTAATAACAATGAATATGTTTTAACTAAAAAACAAGCTAAGTATATATTAGACTTACGTTTAAGTAGATTAACTAAATTAGAAAAGACAAGATTAGTTAATGATTATGATAAAACGTTATTGTTAATAAATAATTTATGTAGTATAAAAAAAGATCCAAAGAAACTAATGTTGGTTATTACTAATGAATTAAACGAAATAAAAAAACAATATGATGATAAAAGAAGAACTGTAATTTTAGATAACATAATAAGTATGAAAACTGAAGATTTTATAAATCAGGAAGATGTTTTAGTTACTTTATCTTATTATGGTTATGTAAAATATCAACCATTAACTGATTATTCTACAAATAAAAGAGGTGGTAAAGGAAAATTAGCTACTATTATAAAAGAAAAAGATTTTATTAGTTGTCTATTAGTTGCTAATACTCATGATACAATACTGTTATTTTCTAGTACAGGAAGAGTATATTATATGAAAGTTTATCAATTACCAGAATTTAGTAGTGATTCTAGAGGTAGACCAATAGTTAATTTATTACCATTAGAATTAAATGAACGAATAACTACTATTTTACCATTAAAAGAATATAATTATGAGTATTATGTATTAATGGCAACTGCTAATGGAATAGTTAAAAAAACTATGTTAAAAGAATTTAGTAATTTACGAAGCACAGGAATAATAGCAATAAACTTAAATCATGGTGATGAATTAATAGGAGTAAATTTAACTAATGGTAATAATGATGTAATGTTATTTTCATCTTATGGTAAAGTTGTTAGATTTCCAGAAACTCAAGTTAGAAATATAGGAAGATCTACTATAGGTGTAAAAGGTATTAGTCTATCTAAAAATGACAAAGTAGTTTCATTAATAATACCTAGTGGTAATGGGGCGATATTAACTGTTACTCAAAATGGTTATGGAAAACGTACAAATCAAATTGAATACCCTACTAAATCTAGAGCTACTAAAGGAGTTATATCAATTAAAGTAAATTCAAGAAATGGTAAAGTTATAGGTGCTGTACAAGTTAATAATGAAGATCAAATTATTATGATTACTAGTAATGGTAAATTATCACGTACCCGCGTTTCTGAAGTTAGTATTATTAGTCGTAATACTCAAGGAGTTGTATTAACAAGAGTTAAACAAAATGAAACACTAGTTAAATTACAGCGTATAGAAAATGTAATATTAAAAAATTAATGGTATTTTATTGAATTTCGTAAAAATCTATATGTATTACTAATCTTTTAAAAGGATGTAATTGTAAACTTTTTATTTTTACTTTATATTGTTTATCATTAAAATTTAAAAATAATACCGTATGGTTTTTGAAATTAATATTATCCAAAAAATTTAAAAAATCGTTATGATTTAGTTGAATTAGAATCAATTTATAATTGATATCACGTACAATAGCTGGAATTTTATTTAATCTTCTTAATTTTTTATTACTAATCTTACCAGTAGTTAATCTAGCTTCAACATTTATTTTAAACATATTAACAAAACAATATTAAATAATAATATTATTATTTCTTAAAAGTATAATCTATTTATTTTAAATAATTAATTATTTAATCTATTATTTGCTTCGTCCCAGTTAATAATATACCAAAATGATTTAATATAATCTATGCGACGATTTTGATATTTTAAATAATAAGAATGTTCCCACAAATCAATACCAAATATTGGATAACCATAAACTTCTACTATAGATTTACCCATAATAGGATTATCCTGATTGCTAGTAGAACTAATCTTTAACTTATTATCATTTGTTTTTATTAACCAAGTCCATCCAGATCCAAAACAAGATAATGCAGAACTTTCAAAGTTTTCCTTAAAATTATTAATACTTCCAAAATTATGTTCTATCATATCTTTTATTTTACCATTAATTATTGTTCCTTGCTTTAAACCATACCAAAATAACAAATGATTATAATGACCACCAATATTATTTTTTAATTCTGTTCTTTTATTTGATGGTATACTATCAATATTTTTTAATAAATCCTCTAAAGAATAATCATTAAATTCTGGTAAATTAGCTAAAATTTTATTAGCATTATCAACATAGTTTTTGTGGTGCTTATTATAATGAATATTTATGGTATTTTGATCTATAAATGGTTCCATAGCATCGTAATCATAAGGTAACAGTGGTAATCTAATATTCATATTAACCTCTATAATTTAGTTTAGTAAAAAAATAAAAACTAGTATAATAAAATTACTTATTATAATACAAATAAATAGTGAATTCTATTAATAACTAATTTATTTTTAAATTAATAAAATTTATATTAATAGTTTTTTTTAAATTAATAGTATTAATACTATTATAATAATTTATTTTTACTATTTCTTTTACTATATTTTGCCATATAAAAGATAAAAACTTATAATTAATATAAGGAGCTTTTAATTTTATTACGTTTTCTTGTTTACATCTTAAATAATTAAGATAAGTTAATTTATTCAACTGCTTGTATTTATTATTAATTATATCAATATTTGATTTTAATTTATCAATGTAATTAATACTTATTATTAAATTATATTCGTCATTTAAAATAGTAGTAAATTTTGATAATTCTTTCAAAAGAATATTTAATATATTAGTTAATTTCTTCATATGTTAATTAATTTAAAAATAACTATTGTCTCTATTTAAATACGATAATTATTAATTACTTCTATAATCCCATTTATTATAAATTGTACTCCCATGCAAACTAATAAAAATCCAATTAGACGAGAAACAGCCTCTATACCATTACTACCAACTATATGCATAATAGCACTAGAGCTTCTTAATACTATCCATACTATAAAACTAATAGTGATAAATAATAATATTGGAGCTACTGTATTAACCCAAGGTGAAAAATAAACATTATCGTGAACTGTTGATACCCAACTAATAATCATAGCAATAGTACCAGGACCAGCTGTGCTAGGCATAGCTAATGGAACGAAAGCAATATTGCTAATCTTAGTGTTGCTTGACTTATTGTCATTTAATGATAAACTATACTCATCATTTTGTATAGGAAATAACATACGAAATCCGATAAAAGAAATAATTAAACCTCCAGCTATACGTAATCCTGATATAGATATACTAAAAGTATTCATTACTGATGTACCGGCATAAAAAGCCACTAACATTATGATAAATACATAAATTGAAGCCATCCTAGCTTGATAGTTACGTTCTTCTAATGTCATATTTTTACATAATCCTAAAAATAAAGCTACAGTAGTTAAAGGATTAACTAAAGGTAACAATACCATTAAACCAAAACCAATTGCTTTAATTAATTCAAACATATACTTACCTAACTA
Organism: Candidatus Lightella neohaematopini; assembly: GCA_025728345.1. Lineage (GTDB taxonomy): Bacteria > Pseudomonadota > Gammaproteobacteria > Enterobacterales > Enterobacteriaceae > Lightella > Lightella neohaematopini_F. The sequence continues at coordinate 95,179 of JAOBJT010000002.1, forward strand.
TATAATTAATCTAATATTTAATTTAGCTTACTATAATAATACAATATTATTAATTATTGTATATCAATTTTTATTAAAATTAAATTAATAGTATTTTTTAAAGTAATAAAAGTTCAAAAAACTATTAATTAACTATTCTATAAAAACTAACATTATAAATAACTTAAATCATTTTTTGTATATTATATATTAGCCAGTATAAAATACCAGATATTAATATAGAAATTGGTAATGTTAATAACCAAGTAATTAATATATTTTTAATTGTATTTAATTGTATTCCTTTGCCATCAGCTAACATAACTCCCATAATAGCTGACGATACTATGTGCGTAGTAGATACAGGCATTCCTGTGTAACTTGCTACCCCTATAGATAATGCTGCAGTTGTTTGGGTAATAAATCCATGTGCATATGTCATGTTACTTTTACCTATTCTTTCTCCTATAGTAACAGATACTCTTTTCCAACCAATCATAGTACCTAATGATAAAGCTACAGCAACAATAACAATAATCCATTCTGGAGCATATTCTATGTTATTTAGTAAAATAATCTTTATATTTAATAATAATTTTTTATCATAATTATCTATGTTAGATAACTTTATTAATTTACTAATACTATCAGTAATATTTATTAATAAATCATGCAGATAAAATCTTTGATTATTACTTAATTGATTGTAACTACTTAAATTACTTAGTAAACTATTAGCATATTCTATATGTTTCAGTATTATTGAATTACAATAAAATTTGTTTTCTTTACTAAAAGTAGTAAAATTTTTTTTATCTTTATTATAAATAGTATATAAATTATTACTTAAAATACATCTTTTATTATAAAAGTTTTTTAAATCTAAAATAGCATGTTTTGTATGTAAAATATCATAATTATCAGCATTCATATTTAAAATAAAATTTACAGGAGTAATACTAATTAATATTAACATAATTAATCCTATACCTTTTTGACCATCATTAGCTCCATGAGAAAAACTAACTCCAGCAGAAGATAATACTAATATTAATTTTAACCATAGTGGTGGTCTTTTATTTTTTAAAGAATATAATTTATTAAAACTATTAGGTGTTGAATATATAATTTTATATTTCCCTTGATTAGAAAAACAAATTTTTAGAATTATAATTAAACAAATAGATAATATAAAACCAATAAATGGTGAAATAACTAATGAGGCAAATATTTCTAATAGTTTTGGTATATTTAATGCTTCTAAAATAGAATGATTATTAATAATTGAATTAGTAATACTTACACCGATAATTGATCCAATTAAAGTATGTGAACTAGAAGCAGGTAATCCAAAATACCAAGTACTAATATTCCATATTATAGCTGATAATAACATAGAAAATAACATAATTAATCCATGTATTGAATTAATACTAGTTAGTAACTCTATTGGTAACAAATGAACAATAGAATAAGCAACACTAAGTCCACTAAGCATTACACCATAAAAATTAAATAAACCAGACATAACAACTGCTACTTTTACTTTTAATGCATTAGTATAAATAATTGTAGTTATTGCGTTTGCTGTATCATGAAAACCATTAATTATTTCATATATTAGAACAAGAATAAGTGCAATAATAGATACTATATAAATTGGTGATTCAATATTATTAATTATATGAAACATATATAATCAACACATTAAATATCATTATTATGGTATAAATAGTTATTAATTAAAATTAATAAAAAATTAAATACAAACTAATTTTTAATTAAAAAATATATAACATCGTACTAAATAATATATCTAATATCAACTAATAATAAATTAGAAAATTATAATATCTAAATATAATATTAATGTTAATATAAACTTTAACACAATATGATTAGTAATTTAAATTATTAAACACGAATATTCCAATTCGTGTTAGTATTATAGTGTATATTAATTATTTCTAGTAACGAAATTAATAGTTACAATATTAAGGATTTATTATATTTAGAATATAATATTATTAATCATAATTACTATTAATAATTGTTAGAGACTTTAAAGTAATATGATTATCTACTATAATAAAAAGTATCACTTATCTATTAATATAATATTTTAATATTAAAAGCATAAATTATATAAAATATTTATAAACTTTATATGATAAATCTACTTAAAAAATTAATAATTTAATACCATCGGAGATATCATAAAATGAGTAGTAACAAACCAATTTATCGTATACAGTTTATTAATAATGGTAAAAATTATCAACTTTTTGTTCGAGAATTAAACCAAAGTTCAATTTTTGGATTTATAGAAATAAGTAAGTTTGTTTTTAGTAAAAATAATAGTTTAGTTGTAGATCCTTCAGAAGAAAAATTAAAAACTGAATTTAGTGATGTTAATTTAAGTTATGTACCTATACAAGCAGTAATTCGTATTGATATAGTAACAGAAAATGGTAGTGCTCGTATATCTGAATTATCAGATAACGTTACTATATTTCCATATTTATCTAAAAAAATAAAATAAATAGTTTAACTTAAAAATATTGTGATTATTTAGTTTTTTAACTATTTTTATAATATAATCTGTAAGCTACACTCTTAGTTAGTTTTTGCTTATACAATACCCATGTTATAGGTATTTCTATATTTGTTTGAATTTTAGATTCAATATAAATTAAAGAAAAATTAGGTAGTATATTTCTTTTATTTATTATATTAATAGCTTTATTAATTAAATTACTTTCAAATGGAGGATCGATAAATACTACATCAAATTTTTTATCGGTATTGTTTAGCCATTTTAATGCATTAGTATAAATAATATTTACTAGCCTTATAGATAAATTAATTTTATTGTATAAAAGTTGCTTGAAAATAAATAAATTATTTTCTAATAAAGTTATATAATAAGCTCTACGAGATATAGCTTCAAAAGATAATATACCACTACCAGCAAAACAATCCAAACAATTAGCATTAATTATCATTTTATTCAACCAATTAAATAAAATTTGTCTACTAATATTAGTAGTAGGTCTAACTAACGGATGATTAATTGTTTTAATTATACGACCTTTTAAGTATCCACCAGTAATGACTATTTTATTTTTTTTAATTTTCATATTTTGTTTACTAAAACTATGTGTTATTTTAGAATAATATTGTTTGTTATCATTGTAATAATTTATTGATTATTTAATAAATATAATTTTGACATAGGTATTAGTATATATGACAAACATAAACTTATTTAAAAAATTAAAATTTAGTTTAAGAAAAACTAAAGAAAAATTAATAAATAATATCAAAGATATTTTTTCTTCTAAAAAAAATAAAAACGATATGTTAAAAAAGCTTGAATATCATTTAATTAGTTCTGATGTAAATATTAATGTAGCAAAAAATATTATAAAAGGAATTCATAAATATAATTTAAACGAAAACAATATATTACCAATTGTAAAAGAACAAATGGTAAATTTATTAAAACCTATTAGTAAACCAATAATTTTTTCTGAGTATAAACCATTTATAATTTTATTAGTTGGTATTAATGGAGTTGGAAAAACTACTACTGCTGGTAAATTATCATGGTTTTACAAAAAACAAAATAAAAAAATATTGTTAGTAGCTGGTGATACTTTTAGATTAGCAGCTATAGAACAGTTAAAAATTATAGGTAAAAATATATCAATACCAGTCATATCACAGAATATTGGATCTGATTCAGGATCAGTAGTATTTGATGCAATTAAATCAGCTCAAGCAAAACAAGTGGATTTAGTTATAATAGATACAGCTGGTAGATTACAAAATAAATTATTTTTAATGAATGAATTAAAAAAAATTATTACGATAATAAACAAATTAACTAATAATAATATTTTTGATATAATTTTAGTAATAGATGCTAATACTGGTCAAAATGCTCTCAATCAAGTTACTAATTTCTATAAATACTTAAATATTAATGGAATAATATTAACCAAATTAGATAGTACTGCCAAAGGAGGAATAATATTCAATATATCAAATATATTTAATATACCATTAAGATTTATAAGTACTGGAGATCACATTGATGATTTGCAATTCTTTGAACCTAATAGCTTTGTAAATGCTTTATTTGATCAATAAAATATTAATTAGAATATATGTATTTATTATTCATTAAATTAATTATTAGTTAATTATGATTAATTAAAGTATTATGACAAAATATTACAAATTAATTATTATCTAAATAATAAAATAAATGAATAAAAAAAGTAAATACTTAATTAACTTACCAAATAGTATAGATAACTATATAAGAATTGCTAATTCTTATCCAATATTAACTGCAGAAGAAGAATATGAATTAGCTAAACAGTTTTACTTTAATAGGAATTTAGAAGCAGCTAAAAAATTAATATTATCACATTTAAGATTTATTATACACATAGCACGTAACTATTCAGGTTATGGATTACTACAATCTGATTTAATTCAAGAAGGTAATATAGGATTAATGAAAGCAGTATATAGATTTAATCCAGAAATAGGAGTTAGATTAGTATCGTTTGCTATTCATTGGGTTAAAGCAGAAATACATGAATATGTTTTAAAAAATTGGCGTATAGTTAAAGTAGCTACTACAAAAGCACAAAGAAAACTATTTTTTAATTTACGTAGAACAAAACAACATATTAAATGGCTAAATAAGAATGAATTAGATATTATTGCCAAAAAACTTGGTGTATCTAAAAAAGATGTTATTGAAATGGAATCAAGAATGTTTACAAAAGATATGACTGTTGATTTTGATTCAGAAGATGATAATAAAAATAATCAAACATCACATTATTCAGTGTTTCATTTATGTGATAAGTCATCAGATTTTACTGATATAATAGAAAAACACAATTGGGATAATCATGCTTCAAGTAAATTAAATAAGGCATTAAATAGACTAGATAAGAGAAGTAGAGATATTATTTATGCTCGTTGGTTAGTAGATAATAATAATAGAATTACATTAAAAGAACTTGCTAATAGATATGGTGTATCTGCAGAACGAGTAAGACAATTAGAAAAAAACGCAATGCGTAAAATTCGTATAGAAATAGAATCATGATAAAATTATTAAAAATTAAAATAGGTTATTTAGTATTTTTTAGATGTTTTATTTAGAAAATAAAAAAAACAAAATTATTGAAATATTCAATAAGATTGCAAATAGATATGATCTAATGAATGACATTATGTCATTTGGTATACATAGAATATGGAAAAAAATATTAATAAATTATAGTGATGTAAGTTATGGAGAAAAAATATTAAATTTAGCTTGTGGTACCGGTGATTTAACATATAAATTATCATCATTAGTTGGTAATGATGGAGAAATTATATTACTAGATATAAATTTTAGTATGTTAAAAAATAGTCGTATTAAATTAAGAAATATTGGTATTTTAGGAAATATAAATTATATTCAAGGTGATGCTGAAGAATTACCATTTTCAAAAAATATCTTTGATTGTATAATAATATCTTTTGGAATCAGAAATTTTCTTAATAAAGATCAAGTTTTAAAATCAAGTTATAAAATATTAAAATTAGGTGGAAGAATTATAATTTTAGAATTTTCAAAACCTTTAATTAATATCTTTCGTAAAATTTATAACCTTTACTCATTTAATATTATACCATTAGTTGGCAAAATTATTACTAATAGTAAAGATAGTTACGAATATTTAGTAAAATCTATTAGATTACATCCAAATCAAGAAGAACTAAAATCTATAATTATAAATGCAGGTTTTAGTAACGTTAATTATATAAATCTTACTGGAGGTATAGTAGCAATACATAAAGGATATAAAATTTGATATTTACTAATATATTAATAAAAAAAATATTAAACAATTTAATTTATGAGCATTATTGTCCAATGACATTTAATTTTTATTTGAAAAATAAAATTATAAAATTAATTTTATTTAAACCTTATGTTAATTTGATGTTTTCATTGTCTGAAAATGGTCTTGAATTTATAGAAAATCATGACCAATCTAAAATAGATTTTTTAATAACAATAGATTATATAGATTTAATTTATTTTTTGTTATATTTTAATGATTACTGTGATATATATTCTTTACATAAGCCAAAATTTTTTAATAAAATAATAATTCTTATTAAGAATAATTATTTTCATAAATTTAATTATAATAATTACAATTATTATCTATTCAATATAATTGTTAATAAAATAATTAATGATAAAAATAAGATTAAATCAATATTATTTTTTTTGTATAATTATATATTAATGTATTGGTTAAAATGATTAGTTGTTGATTTTAATATGAGTATAATTAATGCTAATAAAAAATACTAAAAGATTATTATTAATATTTTATACAATAATTTACTATAAATTGTACGAATTCATACCAAAAAATAAATCTATTATTTTTAAGTTTTTTACTAGAGTAGTTTTTTTACTTTTTAAAAAAAGTAATATAAATTCTTTAGGTAAAAGATTAAGATTAGCTTTACAAGAATTAGGTCCAATTTGGATAAAATTTGGGCAAATGTTATCTACCAGATATGATATTTTTCCAATCAGTATAATTAAACAATTAACTATGTTACAAAATAAAGTTAATCTATCAAATAAATTAGTTACAACTGACTATATAAAATCCATAATAGGTAATAATATTAATATTTGGTTTAATAACTTTGAATATAAACCAATAGCATCAGCTTCAATTGCACAAGTACATACTGCATGCTTAAAAAATGGTCAAGAAATCATTGTGAAGATTATACGTCCAGATATTTTGCCAATTATTAAAATTGATATAAATCTTATGTATATAATAGCTAAACTAATAATGGTGATTATTCCAAGTTTTAAAAGATTTAAATTAAAAGATATAATATCAGAATATGAACAGACTATACTAAATGAATTAGATTTACTTAAGGAAACATCTAATGCAATAAAATTAAGAAATAATTTTAAAAATAGTGAAATGTTATACATACCTAAAGTTTATCCTAACTTTTGTAAAAAAAATTTTATGGTTATGGAACGTATATACGGTGTACCAATAAACAATATAAAGAAATTAAAAAAATGTGGTATAAACATGAAGTTATTAGCTGAATATGGAGTACAAATATTTCTTACACAAGTTTTTCGTGATAGCTTTTTTCATGGTGATATGCATCCAGGAAATATATTAGTTAATATCACACAACCACATAAACCGAAGTATATTAGTATAGATTATGGAATAGTTGGATATTTAAATAAAAAAGATAAATACTATTTAGCAGAAAATTTAATTGCTTTTTTTAACCATGATTATCGTAAAATAGCAGAGTTACATATTAATTATGGATTAGTTTCATCAAAAACAAATATTGATGATTTAGAATTTGCTATTCGTTATATTTGTGAACCATGTTTTAAAAAACCATTATCAGAAATATCTTTTAGTAAGATTTTATTTAATTTATTTAAAATTACAAAAAAATTTAATATGACAATTCAACCAAGATTAGTTTTATTACAAAAAACTATGTTATCTATAGAAAATATGGGTAAACAACTATATCCCCAATTAGATTTATGGAAAACAGTTAAACCATTTTTAGAAAACTGGTTAAAGCATCAAGTTAGCATATTCACTATAATATCTAACATAAAAAAAAATATACCTAATATAATGATTTATTTACCAGAATTACCAGAATTATTAATCAATAATATTACAAATTATAAATTTATAATGCATGATATAAAACAATTATCAAGTAATATAAAATTTTATGATAAGAAATATAGTAAATATAATTATATATTAAATAGTATTAATTTAATAATTATTATTAATTTACTAAGTATAAATAATATTTATATTAGCACTATTTTAATTTTTGTTAATATAATACTAATAATAACAAATTTAAGGTATGATAAAAATAATTAATACAATTTATCAATAATGTTTAAAGATTTAAAAAGTTTTTTGAAAGTTTTAGAATATAAAAAACAAATAAAGATTATTAATGAGTTAATAAGTCCATTTTTAGAAGTTACAGAAATATCTAGAAGAGTACTAAAAAAAAATGGACCGGCTTTATTATTTAATAATCTTAAAGGATACAATATTCCATTACTATGTAATCTTTTTGGTTCGATAGATAGAATTATGTTAGGATTAGGTATAAATAAAAAAGAAGAATTACGTGATATAGGAAATTTAATAGTATTTTTACAATCACCCACTCCGCCTAATAGTTTTTACGATTTAATAAAAAGGATACCAAAATTTCGTCAAATACTTAATATGCCAACAAAAACAGTTAAATTAGCTCCATGTCAAGAATTAGTTTTAAAAGATAGTGATGTTGATTTAAATAATATTCCTATTATGCATTGTTGGCCTGATGATGCTGGGCCACTAATTACTTGGGGAATTACTATAACAAAAGGATTAAATAATAGACAAAATCTGGGAGTTTATAGACAACAAGTAATTGATAAAAATAAAGTTATAATACGTTGGCTTCACCAAAGAGATGGAGCATTAGATTTTAAAAAATGGCAAAAATTAAATAATAATAAAAAATTTCCTGTAGCTATAGCGATAGGAGTTGATCCAGCTACTGCTATATCAGCAGTGGCTCCATTACCAAGTACATTATCAGAGTATTCTTTTGCCGGTTTACTAAGAAAACAAAAAACAGAATTAGTAAAGTGTATATCCTGCGATTTACAAGTACCTGCTAATGCAGAAATAATTTTAGAAGGCTATTTAAAATCTAATTATACAGCTACAGAAGGACCTCATGGTGATCATACAGGATATTATAATGAAAAAGATAAATTTCCAGTACTAACCATTACACACATAACTAAAAAACATAATACTATTTATCATTCTACTTATACTAGCAGACCTCCAGATGAACCATCAAAAATTAGTGAAGCATTAAATGAAATATTTATTCCAATAATTAAAAATAAATTTCCAGAAGTAAAAGATTTTTATTTACCATCTTCTGGATGTTCCTATAGACTAGCAATAGTTTCTATAAAAAAAGAATATGCTGGACATGCTAAAATAATTATGATTGGTATTTGGTCATTTTTAAAACAATTTATGTATAATAAATATATTATCGTATGTGACGATGATATAAATATCCGTAAATGGAATGATGTAATATGGGCAATAACTACACGTACTGATCCAATAAGAGATACTTTAATATTAAATAATATGCCAATAGATTATTTAGATTTTGCTTCTCAAAAAATTCATATTGGTTCTAAAATGGGTATTGACGCTACCAATAAATGGTTAGGAGAAGTAGATCGTAAATGGGGTAAATTAATTAATATGAACAAAGATATAGAAAAAAAAATTGATCAAATATGGAAAAAATTAAACATATAATTAAAAACTATTAAAAAATAAATTATAATATGTCTATTATACAATGCACATTATATTCATTAAAAAAAATTGCTAAATTTACTTATCAGGTGCGTCTAAAATCAACAAATAATATTACTTTTATAGCAGGACAATATTTATTATTACTAATAAATAATAATAGATACCCATTTTCTTTAGCATCATCACCATTAAACAAACATTTTATAGAATTACATATTGGATCATCAATATTTAATTCAAAAATAATTGATATAATTAATTATATACTAAATAAAAAAGTTATATTAGTAGATATACCTTATGGAAATGCATGGTTAAGAATTAACAATTATCCAATTATGCTAATAGTTGGAGGAACTGGTTTTTCTTATGCTCAATCTATACTATTTACAATTCTTAAACAACAACCTAATAAAAAAATAATATTTTATTGGGGGGTAAAAAATGTTTATGATTTTTATAATTTAAATAAATTAGATTTAATTAATAACAAATTAAATAATATTTTAATTAAATTAATAGTAGAAAATCATAATAATATATGGAAAAGTAAAACGGGAACAGTTTTAGATTTACTAAAATATTATAAAATTAATATAAAAAAATATAATTTATATATGGCTGGTCCATATAATATGATTATTAATATAATAAAATTTTTTAGTATATATAAAGATATTGCTCCTAAAAATATTTTTAGCGACATTACTTTTGATAATAAAAAACCATAATTATTTTTACAATAAATCAACTTGACATAATAAAAAAACAGTGTAC